>NZ_JAXHPF010000020.1:0-2159 GCF_034187745.1 Acinetobacter faecalis
TGAAGCACTTCCACCACCAGTCCCGACAGAGAATTGACCAGAAATATTCTCCTGTTTTGCTTTATAAGTCGCTTTATCTTGCAAACTTTCAATATTCAACTCTTTGGCAGTGACCTGAACTCCTTTACCTTGAACTTGACCACCTATTATGCTGAGAAAGAGATAACTCAGCTCCTATAAAATTCCAATAGTAGCGAATCTAATCCTTAATGCGACAGAAACAGATTCATTGTGTTGGTTCTATTTTTCTAAATTCAGGAGAACTTTTACATTTTTTCAAATATGTCTTTTGTTCATCTGCTGTTAGATACTTAAAGCTATCTGGATGTATTGCGCAATCTTGATGGTAATAATCACTTAAAATTGAACAACCAGATACAATGCCTATTGCTAATACAGCAAAATATTTAACATTTTTCATCATTACCTCCCTTATTAACGTATAGGTAGATGAAGAACTGATTGGCAACCTGGCATTTTTTTATACCAACCATAACAAACTGTAGGGTATTTGTAACTCCCACCTCTAGGGTGAAATTTAAAACCATTATTTAATCTACATTGTTCAGTTATGGTCGTCATTCTCTCCAGTTGCTCTTGATTAGGATTACCAAAAGTTTTTAAATTCGAGGATGAGTAATTCTTAATGCCAAAAACTTTTTCAACACCAATATCTAAACAAGATGCTTTTATCTTATTTTGTTCTTCGTGATTGAGTGTTGGATGTGTCCATTTCAAATTTTCTGCAGGGAAATGATTATTAAACCTCTCACCTGTTAAAAAACAACCACTTAAACTTAATAAAAAAATAAAAGGGGATAAATTAAAAAGCCTGTTCATTAAAGTATTTCTCCTCTGCTTCTTTTGTATTTGGTCTTATAAGCACTGGTGCTGATTTATTAATCGGATTTTTAGCATCGACTTCACCCCATTTTTTAACATAATCTTTATATGACTCAGTTATAGTTTCAGTCTGTTTTCCATTAACATCTAATGCGAATTTTGAAGGAATTTCTGCAAAATAACTACTATGTGAATAACACCAGAAACAGTTTCCTGGTAACCTTGGGTTTCCACCCAATATACCTATAACTGAGCCTACAGGATCTGACTGATGAACTGCTGAGTATGCACTACTGTAATAACCATCCGTTGAAATATATCCATTTTTTAATAATTGATTAGCATAATCTTGAACATTTGTGGCGGTTCCATAGAATCTCGACTGGCGAATAGGAATACCTAATATATTTTGATTGTTGTTCAAGTCTTGTAATGCAACACTTGAAGTTAAACCACCTCTACTATGGCTATTAAAATCTAATTCCAGAGGATTTCTATTTTCAAAATAAGTCTGAGAGTTTAATTTCGCATAATTATATAAATCTTGATTTAATTTTTCGGAATTACTGAGTGGTAAATATCCACCAATGATATCGTTAAATTTGTCATAACCAGCATACATCAATTCAGATACTAATGACGTTGTTATCCACAGACCATCATATCGCCCTGTTGGAGGATTCATTACAACAACAATACCTGCTTGATTAATATCTGTTATATTTTGTTTTGAAGCATTTTTTAGGGCATCTTCTCTATCGTTAAAGATACCCGGATTTGAAATTGTAACTACATTTTTATTAATTTGTAGTTCTAATCTTTCTTCAGCTGTTAAATCGTCTAAAGAAAAAATTTGTCTGCTTTGACATCCTTCATTTGGTGCACTACATGTCTGAAACCACATTTCTTTAGGTGTATTTATTGCTCGTTGTACGCGATCAGCTTGGGTTGTCAAATACATTCCTGTTAATGTTGTTGTATCTCCAAGCCCCCAAACAGCACCTAACCCAATATCAACCCAGCGAGTAATCTCATTTAACTTATTGGCTTCTAGATCAAGCTGTTTTGATGCATCAGTATCATAACCACCATTTTCTTTTCTAATTGCTGTAGCTTCTGCTTTTTTTTGATCAACTACTGCATATAACTGTTGTTTCACTTCTTGACGGTTTTCATCAAAATGCTTCGTAACATCAACCTGTAAATTGATTTCACTCTGAACTTTATCTTTATCAAAGTTGTTTTTCAGTGCACCACTGTTTTCTTTTGCATTTTCAGTCGTAATGTTCGAATAAATCGAATCTTTCACTTGTTCA
>NZ_JAXHPF010000021.1:0-1213 GCF_034187745.1 Acinetobacter faecalis
AAGTCCTTTGCCATTTGATTTGGCGTTTTAAAATTCAGACCTTTTTGAATTCTGCTTTGATTATAAAATAGCTCTATGTATTTTGTAATATCTGCTTTGGCTTCTTCTCTTGTTTGGTAGGTGCGATGGTGAACAAGTTCATTCTTTAATATGCCCCAAAAGCTCTCAATGGGTGCATTATCGTAACAATCCCCACGTTTGCTCATTGAACCTTGAAATCCATATTTTTCAATCATGTTACGATATTCATGACTGCAATACTGACTGCCTCTGTCCGAGTGAACGATTAAGTTTCGAGATGGCTTATGATTGCGAATAGCCATGCTGAGCGTATTGCAAACAAGTTGGGCTGTCATCCGTTCACTTAAGCTATAGCCAACCACTTGTTTGCTACAAAGATCTTTTAAAGCAGCTAAATACAGCCAACCTTCAGTTGTCCATACATATGTAATGTCACTTACCCACGCAACATTTGGGGTAGTTACTTCAAAGTTTTGCTCTAACAAATTATCGTAGATAGATCGATTATGGTCGCTATTCGTTGTTCTTTTAAAACGTTTATGGCGCTTACAATACAGCTGATTTAGCTTTTTAATACAACGGACTTCATACTGACTGATTTTGATACCTTTAGATTGTAAGTGTTTAGTTAAACGAATATAACCATAACTTTCATTGGTTTCTAGATGGGCTATTTTGACCAAGATTGTCTGTTGGTTTCTTTGAATAGTTCGTTGGCTTAAGCCACGCTTTGACCAATCATAAAACCGTGAAACTGAAACTTTGAGCAGTCTAGCCATCAGCGTTATCGAGTAACTGTTTTTGTGCTCTTTCATGTAAGCGTACCTCACTGATTTTCCTTGGCAAAGTACGCTGCTGCTTTTTTTAGAAATTCTCTTTCTATTTCCGCAGTTTTGAGTTGCTGTTTGAGTTTCTTATTTTCTGCAAGTAGAGCAACGAGATCAGGTGAATATTGTTGTGTGCCCGCTAATGTTCCAGCTTTTGCTTTATTATGCCAATTCGACAGCGTTTGCATGGAAATACCAAGTTGTCGTGCTGTCTCTGAAACATTTCCTTTATTTGAATCAATAGCCTTGATTGCTTCAGCTTTAAATTCTGCTGTATAAATCTTTTGTTTTTTGCTCATGGTAAACTCCTGATGAGTATGTTTAGTTTACCAAGTTAAAGTCTCCGTTTTTTTCAGCACACATCA
>NZ_JAXHPF010000022.1:0-731 GCF_034187745.1 Acinetobacter faecalis
CGACCTGCATCTAAAGCCAAGGTTTTATTAGCTTGAATCTGCCCACCGATATTATTAATATCCGTCTGCGCTGTCGCAAAGACTTCATTGCCTTGAATTAAACCGCCTACGTTATTAATGTTATTTGCTTCAAGATTAACAACTTGACGACCCGCAATATTACCTTGATTGTTTAGATTTCCAGTTAACTTTAAATTGACTGTATCTGCTGCGATTAGCGCCCCTTTGTTATTTAAATCGCCAGGTTGAACTGCAACATAAACTTTAGGCACTAAGACTTGAATCTTTTCACCATCAACAGTAATAGTCTCTGTCACCAACCACACAATGTCACTAGTCAATCTTGCAATTTGTGCTTCAGACAGCTTTACTCCAACACTTAAATCAAGGTCTTTAGCAGTACTTACCCCTGAATCCATCAATGCTTTAAATTGATCTTCGTAATTCGTAAAACCATCCAGATAAACTTTACCTGTCAGTTTTGCAATTTGGTCATTTACAAGTTTTTGTTCGTAATATCCATCTCCTAAGCGCTTATGCATATTTTGAGGATCAGTAGAGAACATTTGTAGCATGTAATCACTACCCAACCACTTTTTATAGTTGGTAAAGGCGTCATTGGTTTCAATTAAAGGCTTATTATTATTTTCTTTATTTACATTATATAAAGATTGAAGCGGCAAACTTAAGTCAGAGGTATCTCCTGCTAACTCCCCCTGATATGCACCATC
>NZ_JAXHPF010000023.1:0-485 GCF_034187745.1 Acinetobacter faecalis
GTTAGTGCGAGTAAGTCAAAAATTGATGCCAATTATGCATCTGTAAATGAGCAATCAGGAATTTTTGCAGGGGATGATGGTTATCAAATTAATGTAAAAAATAACACCGATTTAAAAGGTGCAATGATTACATCGACTCAAAAAGCAGAAGATACAGCTAAGAACTCACTGATTACAGGGACTTTAACAAAATCTGATATTAAGAACGTGAGTGACTATGATGCTAAAGGCATTGGGGTAAGTGCTGGTTTTAATGCTGGAAAAGCGAAAGAGCAAGGTCAGGAAGGAAAGAAACAACCAGATACCGTGCTTTCTTCACCAAATCAAATTGATCAACATACTTCATATCAAACAGGTGTAAGTAAATCTATAGGCTTTGGTTCAGATGCTGAAAAAGATAGTAGTGTAACCAAGAGTGGAGTGAATACTAAGAACATTACTATTACAGACGTTGATGGTCAGCAAGCACTTACGGGACAAACAGC
>NZ_JAXHPF010000024.1:0-253 GCF_034187745.1 Acinetobacter faecalis
CATTCATAATCCAATACAACCCCCTTTTTTAACAAAAAATATCATCTGCTTATTTATTCTACAAAAATTACTACTTTTATTATCTTTTGATCATAAATAGTACGGATTAACCAATAAAATTTGTGTTTTATCTAAATTAAATAACCCACCAACACCTAAATATAAGTTGAGCTACAGAAATAAAGCTAAAATCAAGGAATCAAGGAATCAAGGAATCAAGGAATCAAGGAATCAAGGAATCAAGGAATCAAGG
>NZ_JAXHPF010000003.1:0-299492 GCF_034187745.1 Acinetobacter faecalis
ATATTGCTAGTACAGCTTTTCCTGTTCAATCTGCTACGGGAGATAATAAAAATTGGCATAAGATACATGATAAATGTATGCGTGAAAGAGGTTATCGTAATTACTCTCAATAAAAGATTTTGGGTGAAAATCCATCTAAAGTTGTGTGTACTAAGTTTGCCTTTTTTATTATTTGGTTGTGCAATAAATGATAGTAATAGTCGATTAGTTCGATTTTGGAATGATGGGTTTATCTATTCAGAAAAGGAAGCCAATGCAAATACGGTTTGTTCACATGAAACAAATATGATTACGAATAAAGAGGATCGAAATAACAAATACAATAAATGTATGAAAAATAAGGGTTATAGAAGATGAAATTAATCCGTTTTAAGTTAAGTATTATATGTTTTTTACTACAAGGCTGCGCAACGAATGATAGTAATAGTTCATTAGTTCGATTCTTGAATGATGGGTTTGTTTATACAGATAAAAGAAGTAGTGCTAATGAAGTATGCTCTGAAAAAGTTGCTCAAGAAAGAAAAGTACGTGAAATGGATGAAAATGAAATATATCAGGTATATAGAAATTGCATGAAAAAGAAAGGCTATTAACTATGAAGTTGACCCATTTTAAAACTGTACTATTTCTTACTCTAATTGTGGCTACTCCTGTGACAGCCCCCTTTGCTTCACCTAAATAATCGACGTGATAGTAATTTTCTGTTTTAAAATTTGTATAAATGAAGTAGTCGTTCGCCACAAAAGAAAACAATGACCTTACAGCGAACAGCCTCACATTTAGCAATATAGAAAATGAAAGTAGCCAAAAGCAACGACTGTTGCGTTATCTGCTGGTTATGGTAAAAAAGATCCAAATTCAGACACGGCTGACAAGACACCAACAGCAACCCCGACCAATAATGAAAATTGGCGAGAAAACAAAAACTTTAGTCTAACGCTACCACAACAAGACAAAGGCGAAGATAGCAGTACTACTTATGCAACACTGAGTGCAGGCAACATCAACATAGGTGGAAAAGATACAACAGTTGAAGAACTAGGTATTCACAGTGTTATTAATACTGCGAACCAAAAAGTGGATGATGTTCCTGATTTAAATGCACTACTCGAAAAACAAAAGATCGTATCGGATGCGACATCGACGATAGTAACAGCAACACGTACCTATAGCCAAAACAAACAAGCAGAGGCAGAAGCGAAGAAGCAAGCGGCAGAGCAACAAGCTATTGAAAAGCTCAAAGCAGAAGGCGGAGAAGACTGGGCGAAATACAACAGCACAGACAACACGGCTGAAAAACAACAACTTCTGAAAAACAACTCAACAGAATACAAAGATGCCTCAGACCAAGCCCAAGCATGGGGCATGGGAGGAAGTAGCAGTCGTGCATTAAATGCAGTGACTATAGCGATAACGTCAGCCCTTGGCGGACAAACAGACTTACAAGTAGCAACCAATGCTTTAGCACCATATGCAGCGCAAATTATTGGACAAGAGTTTGGGCATGGTAAAGACAAGAATACCGCAGCGCAAATGCTCGGACATGCTTTATTAGGTGCAACACTCGCTTATATAAATGGAGGAAACCCGACAGCAGGAGGCAGTGCGGCAGTTGCGAGTGAAGCGGCAGCAATGTACTTTACAAAACAGCTTGAAGAAAAATACAAAGACGATCCTAAATACTTCGTCAATGGAGAGTTCCAAGCGAATCTATTGTCAGAAACTGAAAAAGCACAAATTCGTGATTTAACCGCAGGCATTGGTGCTGTGATTGGTGGAGCGGTAGGCGATTCGAGTTACAACGCACAATTGGCAGGTGTGATTGGGCAGAATGCAGTGGAGAATAATTCTCTACTTGGCGATGATGTAAGAGAAAAGTTAAAAGAAACAGTTAAATGGGTCGTATCAAAGACAGATATACCAATTGCACAAGGTGTAATAAATGGTGTAGGGAGTATTGGTGATGGTATTTTAGCCATAGCTGATGCATTTGGTGATACAGCAGTATCAGCAATACATTGCCCATTAGGTACTTCGGCATGTGCAGATGCGATGGAGAACAATCGTAAGAAAGGTCAAGCCATTATTGATTTCTTGACTATTAATAATTTAAAAAAGCAAGCGGCTGCAATTGAGCAATCGTATAAAGATTTAGCAAGTGGAGATCCAGTAAAAGTAGCGAATGCACAAAGAGTTCAAGCAGAAGTATTTACTAGTTTAGGGTTGAGTGCAGCGAGTATTAAGAAACTAGGTACAAATAATGTTTCGAATATTCCAAAACTTAATTGGTCTACTGGCTGGGCAGCGAGGGGTTTACAGTGGGAAGCAACATTAAAGCAATCATTATCATCAAATTTTATTGATCTTAATAGTTTTAAAACAAATTTTAAGACTTTTGATTTTTATGATCCATCAACACAAACTGCAATTAGTGCAAAATCAATGGACACGATTAGTTCATTTAATGGTACCAATGGTTTAAAGTCGCTTGAAAAACAGATGAAAGGTTATATTAATGATACTTTAGCGTTTAAGCGAGATGCTCAAAAGGGAGGAGGTCCTTTTGTTTTAACTAAAGATAAAATTAAAAATAGAGAAGTGCAAATAGCAATACCTGAAGGTACATCAAAAGCTAAAATGCAAGTAATTAAAAATATGGTAGATTATGGTAAGCAAAATAATGTCAAAGTGATTGTGACAGTTACTAAGAGTGGGAAGTAATGAATCAGGAAGCGATGTTAGTATTTGGTGGAAGTTTTATTAAGTTAATAACCTATATAAATGCAGGATTATCAATTGTAGATAAAAATTATGATCCAATTATTTTAGATATTGAATGTACTAATGAAGAGTTAGGCTGGGCAGTTAAGAAAGCTTTAATACGAAGTACTGTAATTGAGGATGGTGGAGAGCGGTCAAGAATTTGTCAAGAATCAATGCTTAACCAGGATGCAATAAAAAATAAAATGAATGATGTAGATAGTGAAATAAGAAAAAAATATGGTTATAAAAATAAAAAAAAATATGAACAGGATTTAATGTATATTTTTCTTAAACTGAATAAGAAAGAATATACTTTTAGTCCATCTCATACAGATAAAGATGGATCTACCTCACTAGATAAAGATTTTATTTTATCGTTATCTATTTCAGATGAAGAAATGGGCTTGGAAGCTAGAAAGGCAATGAGTTTATGCACGAGTATTTATAAGTAAATTAGCTTTTTAAACTGTAAAATTAAAGTGTTCTTTGTCATAAAATGACTTTGTTGCACAAACCTAGCATAGAAGGCTTATTCAGCCATATAATATCAAAATGAATAAGCCTACCCCTAAAATCTATCGTGTAACCAATTGGTCTTCTTACAATAAAACATGGATCAATTGAGGAAACATATCGATTGGGTTTGATCCTTCTTTGAGCGTAACAAAATCAAGAAATCTGAAAAGGCTATTCAAAATAATGCAAAACAGCCACAGACCAAGCGCAAGCATAGGGCATGGGTGGAGATAGCAGTCGAGCATTAAATGCAGTGACCATAGCCATTACCGCAGCATTGGGTGGGCAAACCGACTTACAAGCAGCAACCAATGCTTTAGCGCCATGCGCAGCGCAAATCATTGGGCAAGAGTTTGGACATGGAGAAGACAAGAACACCGCAGCGCAACTCATCTCACATGCGATTTTGGGAGCAACGCTTGCTTATATTAATGGAGGCGACCCAACCGCAGGCGGAAGTGCGGCTGTAGCAAGTGAGGCAGCAGCGATCTATCTCGCTAACCAATACAAGGATAAGAAAGAATACCAAGATGCCAATGGAGAATTCCAGCCGAATCTACTGCCTGAAGATGTTAAAGCGCAAATCCGAGACCTGACAGCAGGTATTGGCGCTGTGATTGGCGGGGTAGCAGGAGATTCGAGTTACAACGCACAGCTTGCAGGTGTGATTGGGCAGAATGCGGTGGAGAATCATGGGATGAATATTCCATCGACATTGGCACTTTGGGGAAGCGGAGCTCTGTCTTTAGCGCAAAATATGCATGATAAAAATTTTAGTAATGAAGAAATACTTAGTGCATTAATAAATAATTACGCAAGAGGAACGTTACTAGAAAATGCTAATATTCATTTTGAAAAAGTATAGGTTAAAGTATAGGTTTTTATTTTTTTATATAAAATAATGTTATAAATCAATATATAGATACCTGTGCATCATCGGTGTATGGTTAGAAAGATCAGTCATTGAAAAGTTCGTCATCACATTAATTAAGTCATTTATGTATTCGATTTTAGCAGTCTTTTTGTGAAAAACTACCTGTTGACTGGGCTTATTCTGTTATAAAAACAATCAAATGATTACATTATTTTGTTGTGAAATTTGATATTGATTGCATCCTAATTTTTTAGCGTCATATAATTTTTTATCAGCCTCTTCAATAAACTCGTGCAATAGATCATTTGGTTTAGGGATAGTCGTAACTACACCTAAACTTACTGTTATATTTGTACAAATAGGACTATTTGGGTGTTTTATTTCAAGATTTTTAATGCTATATAAAATTAAATTTGCAATTTCTTCTGCTTTTTCTTTACTTGTTTGTGGAAATACCAATAAAAATTCTTCTCCATCATAACGAGCTGCTATTTCCGAGTGATTGTTCGTTATGCTTTTCAGCGCGACAGCAATAGATTGTAGGCAACTATCACCAGAAATATGTCCTAAGCTATCATTATAATTTTTAAAGTAATCTATATCTAACATAATGATAGATATAGGTTCTTGTTGTTTAATTGCTAAAGTCCATTCGGCTTCTAAAATTCGATTTAAATAGCGTCTATTGGCTAATCCTGTGAGTGGATCGAGCAATGAAAGTTCCTCAAGTAACTGTGCTTGATCGGATATTTCTTTTTGTGTGATTTCAATAATACAGTTTTGAAGATAGTTTTCACGATGTTGCCGATCTATGACATAACATAAAGACATGCCTAAGAAACTGCTAAAAATATAAGTGTGTATTAAATAAGTCCAATCAATATATAAATTATAATAATTTGAAAAAAATACACCAACTAATCCTCCTATCCAGCCAGAAATAATAGCTGTATAGAAGCGAAGTCCGATAAAAGCATAAATAATAACAACCGCATACATCATGGCTGCATGTAATAGTGCTGTATTATAGGTTGTTGTTAATAAATTAATAATAACAAATGTTATAGAAACAGCACTTAGAGCACCTATCCCCATATAGATATCGAAATATTTAGACCATGATTTTTTGAATGAACATAGCCAAGCACTGAAAATAATAATACCAACCCATTTATATAAAGATAGCCATAAATTTTTTAAATAAAGGTCAGATATATTTTGATAAACGCCCCAAGTTAAAAAGGCATATAAAATTAAGACCAAAGGTGCTCGATACCTAAATTCAAAAGCAGCCGCAGAGCGATATTGCTTTCTATAGATATTTTCAATTGGTTTAGAAAAATATAAAAAATTTAATTTTTTAGTAATCAGCTTATTAATATGATCACGAGTTAAATTTTTTGTACCATGTAATTTCATATTAGGGTACTACTTATAATATGTTGTTTTTGTGGTTATTTATCAATCAATAGCATATTTAATTTGGTAGATGCAAGTTATTTCATTCAAGACGGATTTACAGCGTGAAAAATAAGAAAGCCCAACTTAAGTTATAAGTTGGGCTTGAGTAAAAATCTTGTATTGAATACGGTTATTTATGCAAACCTAAATCCATCAAATGAAGTTTTAAAACTCGACGAAGCTCTAAAACAGCTTCTGGTGTTTCCTGAATAGAGTGACCACCTTTAATGATTTTTTCAGAAATTGCACCATCTAAATGTGCACTACTATATGGAACAATATCATCGGAAATAATATTTAAATCATCACTTAAAGTATTGTTACCAATAATGCTGTGATATTTAAAGCCTTTATAAGGCATGACATTTTTCGTAATTTCAGTGAATTTCGAGTTATTGCTTAAATCACTCGGGCCATTTTGAATGAGTCCATTGCCAACTTCTTTACCAAAGTTTTTCAAATTACCATCTTGTACTGTATCTGCAAGGGCACCAAGAAAGGCACCAGGGAGTTTAATAATTTTGCGTGCAGCCAATGTAAACCAGCGGTCAGCGAATTCGGTTCCTCTATGTGGTGAAGCAAGGAAAATTGCGCGGCTAAAATTAGGTACATGATTCATTTGCAAACGTGATTTAAATAAAGGGTCATTTTTATATTTGTTGGCACGACTATTATTTAACAGAGCAACTGCGGGCTTCACTAAGTCTGCATCACTCACAAGTAAGCGAGAAATAATACCACCCATACTATGACCAATTAGCACAGCATCTTTTTTTGCAGATGCATTTGGTGCAACTTGATTGAATGTTTGAGTAATAAGTGCATAAATTTGAAAGCGACTTTCTAAAATAGGCATATTGGTAGAATAGAAAACTTGCCAAACTTGGTAATTATCGCGTAATACAGGATCACCCATGATATCGTTTGTTAAGCGTACCCAAGCTTCTGGGCTACTTGCCAAACCATGAACCAAAACAATAACTTTTTTATTTGGATTATAAGGTTCAAGCATAAATAGGTGGGGCAGTGTTATACGATCATCACGGTCAATCAGTGATAAAAATGCAGCACGAACAAGATTATTTTCAGCTAACCATAGACCATAAGGTGCAGAAAAGTTTGCAGCTAATGGATAAGACTTACCTGAAATTTGTGCAGTGTCGTGATTGTAGGGATCATACACTTTTAAATTTAACACTTTGCTGTTGATAATTTCATCAACACTTGATGCTTTTTCAGGCTCAACGGTAACCGTGACTGCTAAATAACGCGCATCATGAATATTGGGGTTACTTCCATTTGGGTATTTATGGTTGAGCGGGTCTGTAATATAAGGTGTTTTTTTGCTACGATTCGCTTTTTCATTTGCATCATTTAAAACCACAAGGAATTCTGAGCCAAAACCATCACGACGTGTA
This sequence comes from Acinetobacter faecalis, assembly GCF_034187745.1. Lineage (NCBI taxonomy): Bacteria > Pseudomonadati > Pseudomonadota > Gammaproteobacteria > Moraxellales > Moraxellaceae > Acinetobacter > Acinetobacter faecalis. The sequence continues at coordinate 7,033 of NZ_JAXHPF010000003.1, forward strand.
ATCGATCTTAATCCAGAAAAGTTCATGTTATAGGTAGACAGGATACTGTCAATTTTTTGTGTTTTTAGCGCAGGATAGTGATCAAAATTGATGTTGTATGTACTTTTTCCAATTTCGATTTGAGGCTTAAATTGAGCATTTTTATATCTTAATGAATATGCATTTGAAAGTTTTGCAATCGCTTGATTATAGAAATCTCGAATTTGTACTTGTCTGTTGTCAAAAATACGATCATTCACATTACGCTTGGTTTTAAACATATATGCATAGCTATAACGAATACTTTGATCGAGCATATGCAGCTGATTGTCTAAGCAAGTATCATAATTTTGTTGAATGATTTTTTGTTTTTCTTCTGAGCGATGGCTCGTCAAGACACTTGTTTTACAGTGTGATGAATTTTCATATGCAAGTGCTTTTGCAAGATAAAGTTCACTCGCTGTAGAGAGGAGTTGTTCATCTTGAATTTGAGAAATCTCTTTTAATTCTTTAACGCAATGTTCAGGATTGTCTGTACAAACTTTTGCCTCTCGACCAGTCATAGACAAAACATTTAGACTTGCTTCACTTAATTTATTACGTGACAAAATGCTATCACGTTCATTTGCGATGGTGGCATTTAGAGAAACATTTTTAACACTGACAACCTGACAACCTGAAAGTAATAACGTACTTAGGGCAGCAAGGAATGTTATTTTTTTTATAAGCGTAGCCATAGGTTTACTACATAAAATCCGATTTTTTATCATACGATTTTTTTGTGTGATTTCAATCGTTAAGTATAAAAAAAGACCGTATAAACGGTCTTAATTTGGTAACAAGTTGAGTTATTTAGTTGGATTCATAACTTGCCATACATTCCAACGACCTTTTTTCTCAATTTCATTAATTAAGCGATCTGCTACATTAGCTTCTTGAGGATATTGAAGTTTGTAATTTTTTAGGGTTTGAACAGCATTTTTCTTCTGTTCCATCGCTAAATAATTGTTTGTAGCAGATAAATAAGCTTCTTGAACACCGCCTTTCATGGCTTTGTCTAAATATGAAATTGCTTCACGTTGACCACCACCTTCAGATAGTGCAAAACCAAACCAGAAATTAAGTTCTGGGTCATTCTTATTTAGTTTTTGCAAACGTTGTGCATAATTCATAGATTTAGTTGTATATGCAGAACCAAGGTCTAAATTACGTGCCATTACGCTTGCTTTAAATGCACGAATAAGCACATCAAAAGATGCATTATCTTTCGCTGTAAGTGCCTCAAGTTGTTGGTTTACTTGTTTTAATTTTTGTTCGAAACCTTTGCGTTCTTGGCGCTCAGTGAAGCGTGGTGGGTAATGACGTGCTTTACCTTCAACCATTTGTAAAAAATCATCAATTTCAGTGACATCTACTTGATTGCTAGATGCAGATTTTGCATAAGAAATTTCACGTGTGTTGCTGTTTGTAGCAGGAACAATTAAACGATTTTTCCCGTTTTCTGCTTTCTTTAAATCTAATTCAAATGCAGAAGGTGCTGCGTAGTTAAATGGATTAAGTGCATAAAATGGTGCAGAAAGAGTAGGTTCTTTGAAAACGATCGGTTCGTGACTTGTTGGTAGAACTGAACAAGCAGATAAAAGTGCTGCTGATAGTGCTACGCATGCCAACGGTTTAAGCATCATTATGATCATCCATTAATTTTTTTAAAGTGTGGTTCAAAGTGCAATTTTGAGCATATTTATCAGTCTAGAAAAACACTGATAAATATGCAAGTTACAGCTTGTTAATTTATAAAGGAAAATATTAGGCTTTAGATTGGCTACTTTGAGCTTCACATTCACGTCTAACATCTTCAATAATCTTAAGTTCTTCAGCACTAAAAGGTTGTTCTTTCACTTGCTGTTTTTTGAAAGTAGGATCAAGTAAGGATAAACGTTGACATAATGTGTTCATACGTTTTTCATTTTGTTGAATTCTATCGAGTAGAACGCGCATGCCATCAAGGATTGGATCGGATTGGTCTTGCGTTGCAGCGTACGGTTGAAAACCAATACTTTCTGCATAATCACGTCGACGTGCTTCTTCTTCACTTGGTTTGTCTTTAGTGATAAAGCGAGCAGGGTTACCCACAGCAGTTGTGTTCTCTGGAACTGCTTTTGTTACAACAGCATTTGAACCAACTTTAGAGTTTTTACCCACTGTAAATGGCCCTAAAATTTTGGCACCAGCACCAACAACTACACCATCTTCTAGTGTTGGATGGCGTTTGCCTTTATTCCAAGTTGTACCACCCAAAGTTACGCCATGATAAAGCGTAACATCATCGCCAATTTCCGCAGTTTCACCAATCACAACACCCATGCCATGATCGATGAAAAAACGACGACCAATTTTAGCGCCAGGATGAATTTCAATACCTGTTGAAAAACGGCTAAATGAAGACAGTAAACGTGCTGATCCTTTACAATCTTTTTTCCATAATTCATGGGCAACTCGATGCATCATAAGTGCATGAATACCAGGATATGTGGTTAAGACTTCAAGGGTGTTTCGTGCGGCAGGATCGCGCGCGAATACAGCGTTTATATCTTCTTTAAGCTGTTTAAGCATTGGATTGATCCCCATTATTTTTCAGACTTCGACTGTTTCCATGTGCCATTATTTAGTGCTTGTACACGGCTAAATATGCCACGAAGTAAATGATATTCCATACGATCTAATTGTATACGACCAAATAGGCGACGCAAGCGTAAAGGAAGTAATCGTGGGTTTTTAGGATCTAAAAACTCAATTTCTGCTAACATTTTTTCAATATGTGGGTAAAACTGTTCCATTTGTTCATGTGTAACAAGTGGCTCATCCCATTGCATATCTTCAGTTTCTGTTACATGCATAGTCGCTTCTGGATTAACTTCTTTACCCATTTTATCCATTGCTGCCATACGCATTTCATAACAAATGATTTGAATAGCTTGTGCAACGTTTAATACACCATAATCTGTATTCACAGGAATTGTCACGTGAAAGTTTGCAAGTGCAAGTTCTTCGTTAGTCAAACCACGGTCTTCACGTCCAAAAATAACAGCAACTTCTTGTTTGTCGTTAATGACAGCTTTTAACGATTTTTCAGCAGCAGGACGTGCATCAAGTAAAGGCCATGGAATGGTGCGACTACGTGCGCTTGTACCAAATACAATGTGACAATTTTTAACTGCATCTTCAAGTGTTTCAACAATTTCAATTTGATCAATTAAATCTGTTGCACCTGCTGCAAGTGCGTTGATGTCTGGGTGTGGGTAGGTTTTTGGAGAAACCAAAACCAACTTAGATAAACCCATTGTTTTCATTGCACGTAAAGCACTACCAATATTTGCAGGTAGTGTTGTATTCACCATGACAATACGCACATGGGAGAGATGTGCTGAAACGGCAGCATTGTCAATATGACTCATATTTTTTCCACTTTGACAGTTTTTATCTTAAGAATATTGTTCGGCTTGTGCCTGAAATTGATCCATTGCATCGTCCATAGACATACCTTCAGGAGGTGGTGCAACTTGAACAGGTTGTGCAGCCTCATAGCTTACGGCTTTGGCTGCTTTTGACTTTACTTGATATTCGATGTGTAAGGCATCGGCACCAAAATAATCACGTAACTTACTGAGTAATTCATCTAAAGGAGCAACTTTCCAGTTAATTCCTAAATGTAATTCTGTTGTTGCATATTCAAAGTCGAGTTTTAATTGAACTGGAATATGGGTATGCATATCTACATTGCAGTAAGGAAGAAGCATTTCTTGTAAATCTTTATTTAATGTTTTGCTGAAATGTTCAGGTGCGAGTTTAATTTGAATGCTGTTTGCGCGTTTTTGACGAATTTCATTGAGGTTAAATGCTTTGGTTAAACGTCCCATTGGGCGATCAAAGCCTTCACGCTCGTAAATTTCACCTTCAATAACCACAACTTTTTCATTCACAATCACATCTTTAAAACGTTGGAAACGTTCGTGATTGGCAGAAATTTCAATACGCGCTGTGCCGTCATCTAAAGTAGCCATCATGCGGTTAGGGAAGTTGGCAATATCTACAACTAAGCCTGCAAATACAGTAGTTACGCCACGACGTGTTGGTGTTAATTCATTAATTTTATTCGATACAAAAGATTTAAGTTCTACTTTATAAACATCAATTGGATGTCCTGTTAAATATAAACCTAAAGTATCTTTTTCACCTTTTAAGCGAACTTCATCTGACCAAGGTTTTACAGGTTTAGCTGGTTTACGTTGAACTTCTTCAACTTCACCAAATAAATCCATAATACCTGTTTCACGGTTTGAGCGAGCTTGTTCGGCTGCTTGAACTGCTTCAGGAAGTTGAGCCATTAAACTTGAACGTTCAATGCCTAAACAATCGAGTGCGCCTGAACGAATCAGCGCTTCTAAAGTACGTTTATTGATTTTTTTCAAATCTACACGATGGCAGAAATCGAATAAATCTTTGTAAGGACCATCTTGAATGCGTGAGTCAATAACAGACTGCATTGCAGCTTCGCCAACACCTTTAATTGCACCTAAACCATAAACAATTGTGGATGGGCTACTTGCGTGGAATTGGTAAATAGACATATTGATAGAAGGTGGAAGCACTTCTAGCTTGTTAATACGACAGTCATCAATTAAGAACACGATGCTGTCTGTATTCTGCATTTCAGAAGTTAAAACGGCAGACATGAATTCAGCAGGATAATGCGCTTTTAACCAAGCTGTTTGATAAGCAACAAGGGCATAAGCCGCAGCATGTGATTTGTTAAAACCATAGCCGGCGAATTTTTCCATATAGTCGAAAATATGGTTGGCTGTTGCTTCATCAATGTCTTTTTCGGCAGCACCTTTAATAAAGATTTGGCGCTGTTTCACCATTTCTTCAGGTTTTTTCTTACCCATTGCACGACGAAGTAAGTCTGCACCACCCAAGCTATAGCCCGCACAGAACTGTGCTGCCTGCATTACCTGTTCTTGGTACACCATAATGCCGTAAGTTGGCTCAAGTACTTTTTCCAGTAATGGATGCAAATATTCAAACTCACCACCATGCATACGATGGATAAAGTCTGGGATAAGATCCATTGGACCTGGACGGTATAACGACACAAAGGCGATAATTTCTTCGAATTTACTTGGGCGTGCTTCCTTGAGCATTTTTTTCATGCCCACGGATTCAAACTGGAATACTGCTGTGGTATTTGCCTTTGCAAAAATTTCGTATGCAGGTTTATCGTCTAATGGAATATATGAAATATTGACAGGTTCGGTAACATCTTCACGTGCATTAATGTGCTTAATCGCATCTTCAATTACGGTTAAGTTACGTAAACCCAAGAAGTCGAACTTCACTAAGCCTGCGGCTTCTACGTCATCTTTATCGAACTGTGCAACACGTGATGTGCCATCTGCATCACACATAACAGCCGAATAATCGGTGAGTTTGGTTGGTGCAATTACAACACCACCCGCATGTTTACCTGTGTTACGTGTAATCCCTTCAAGCTTTAGTGCCATTTCCCAAATTTCAGATGCATCATCATAGTCTGGGTTGGAAGGATTGGTTACAATATCTTTAAGTTGTGGTTCTGCTTCAATTGATTCTTCTAAACTCAAACCTAAAGGTTTGGTTGGAATCATTTTTGAAATACGGTCAGCTAAACCATAAGATTTACCCAATACACGCGCAACGTCACGAATTGCACCTTTTGCGGCCATAGTACCGAAAGTTGCAATTTGCGATACCGCTTCGCGACCATAAGTACGCGCAACATAGTCAATTACACGGTCACGACCAGCGATACAGAAATCGACGTCGAAATCGGGCATAGATACACGTTCTGGGTTTAAGAAACGTTCGAAAAGTAGGTCGTAACGTAATGGATCAAGATCGGTAATTTTTAAGCTATAAGCAACAAGTGAGCCTGCACCTGAACCACGTCCCGGACCTACAGGTACGCCATTGCCTTTAGACCATTGAATGAAGTCCATGACAATAAGGAAGTAACCTGGGAAACCCATGTCTAGAATAATTTTAATTTCAAAGGCTAAACGCTCATCGTAAGGTTTACGAACTTCTGCCCAATCATCATCACGTTTTTCAATTGGATAAAGGAAATCTAGGCGTTCTTCTAAGCCCTCTTCACACAAGTGTGCAAAGTAAGTGTCAATTGTATGACCTTCAGGAATTGGATAATCGGGTAGGTCATTAAAGCCTAAACGAAGCGTTGCATTACAACGCTGTGCAATATAGTAAGTATTTTCAATTGCTGAAGGGATATCTGAAAACAGCTCAACCATTTGTTCAGATGTTTTGAAATATTGTTCAGGCGTATAGTTTTTTGGACGGCGACTATCACCTAAAACATAACCATCTGCAATACAAACACGTGCTTCATGTGCTTCATAGTCTTCACTTTTAATAAAGTGAACATCATTGTGTGCAACAACACCAATATTGTATTTTTTAGCAAGCTTTACCGCTTCGTGAATAAAATCTTCTTCACCAGGATGATTGGTACGTGTAAGTGCAAAGTAAACACGATTGCCAAATTTCTCAACCCATTCTTCTAAGAGTGGTTCCGCTTTTTGAGGATTAGAAGTACACAGCATTTTACCAACGTCGCTGTGCATACCAAGCAGTAAAATGAGGTCTTGGTTTTGTTCTAAAATTAATTCTTTTTTAACACAAGGGATATCAAGTTGCTGACCTGAAATATAACCTTCAGAAACCAATTCTGTAAGATTGCGCCAACCTTTGTTGGTCATAGACAGCAGGGTAATACGATGTTCTGCATCATTCAGGCGTAAAATTGAACCTAAAATAGGTTTAATACCTTTGCCTAAACACTTTCCATAGAATTTTACAGCTGCGTGTAAATTCGATAAGTCTGTAATGGCAAGAGCAGGCATGTTGTCATCTGCTGCAGCTTTCACAAGTTCAGGTATACGAACAATAGATTCCGTAATTGAAAATTCTGTTTGAATACCAAGATGTACAAAGTGCATAAATGAGTCCCTGCAAAAACACCCGCTATTTTAGCACGCTCTATTGTTTTTCTGAGTGTAATTGAAATGAATTGGTGAAGTTTTATCAAATATTTCATAGAAATATAACATGATCAAAACTTTAACAAATGAAAAAATATTGACTTGGCATCACTTAAATTAAATAAGCTCAGACAAATTTAATATTTTTAATGAAAATGAAAGCGAATATAAAAAATTAAAGCCCTCAATTGAGGGCTTCAATTTATCAAAACTTACGTAAAAGTAATTATCTTAAGCGAGATAACCATTCACCTAAAGATTGAACAATTTGAACCAAAATAATCAGCACAATTACTGTTAGGTAAATCACGCTGTCATCAAAACGTTGGTAACCATAAGAAATAGCAAGGTCACCAATACCGCCTGCACCAATTGCACCTGCCATTGCAGTTGCACCAATTAAGCTAATAAGGGCAGTGGTTAAGTTTAAAATAAGCGAGCTACGAGCTTCAGGAATGACAAACTTAAATACAATTTGTAATGGCGTTGCACCCATTGCTTGAGCAGATTCAACAATACCGCTATTTACTTCAAGTAATGAAGACTCAACCAAACGACCAATATAAGGACCTACATAAATAGTAAGCGGTACAATTGCAGCCCAAGTACCAATGGTCGTACCTGTAATAAACTTAGTTAAAGGGTAAACCGCAATCATTAAAATAATGAAGGGAAGTGAACGAAGAGCATTCACAATAGGGTTTAACGCCGTATAAATAGCTTTGTTCGGCAAAATTCCATCTGGGCGTGTCGCAACTAAAGCAATACCTTGAACAAAGCCCCAAATTGTTCCGAAAATCATTGAAAAGAACACCATATTTAGGGTTTCTTGCAATGCGGTAACAAACTGATCCATTGAAACAGAACTTGTCCAAAACGGTGCTGTTAAAGAAGTCAGCAATTGCACTATTAAATCTCTCATGCGATTACTCCTGACTGTTCAACTTGCACGCCGTGAGATCTTAAAAACTCAATCGCTTGTTGAATAAGTGCATCATCACCTAAAAGCTGAATAAACATTTGTCCAATAACAGTGCCGTTAATTTCGGTCATGTTGGCAAATAAAATATTTAAACTAATATCAAACTGTTTAATAACAGCCTGAATAACAGTTTCTTGTGCAGAGCTACCTAAAAATTTAAGGCAATACACGCTGTTATGATTTTGATTTTCTAAATTACTTAAAATGTTTACAGGAAGTTGTTGCTGTAAAACAGTCTGAATAAAGTTTTTAGTGGTTGGGTGCTGAGGTTGACTAAAGATTTCCAAAGTCGAACCAGACTCAATGACTTTACCTTGTTCCATAACGGCAACATAATCACAAACAGACTCAATTACATCCATTTCATGCGTTACCATCACAATAGTAATGCCTTGTTCTTTATTAATTTTCTTTAATAGTTCAAGAACAGATTTTGTTGTTTGCGGATCTAATGCAGAAGTTGCTTCATCACATAATAAAATTTTAGGATGATTAGCAAGTGCACGCGCAATACCAACACGTTGCTTTTGACCACCAGATAATTCATCTGGGAAGGCATTTGCTTTGTGCTTAAGATCAATAAATTCTAATAATTCATTTAAACGTTTTTCACGCTCTGTTTTGCTATAACCTAAAAGTTTCATAGGCATTTCAATATTGGCTGCAACTGTTTTGGTTTGCAGTAAATTGAAGTGCTGAAAAATCATGCCAATATTTGCACGTTCAGTACGAAGTTGGGCAGGGGTTAAAGCTGTGAAATCGGTTTGATTGATGATCACTTGACCGTCATTCGGACGCTCTAAAAGATTAATCAGACGAATTAAAGTACTTTTACCAGCTCCACTATAGCCAATAATGCCAAAAATGCTGCCATCTGGAATTTGAAGGTTTATCTGATCTAAGGCACGAATAGTCTGACCATTCATTGTGTAATGCTTGGAAATGTTTTTAAATTCAATCATATCGTCTAAATTAATCTAAAATGAAAAACAGGCAAAGAGTGTTTGCCTGTTTTAGTTATTCTTAATTATATTACTATTTAGATTCAGTTAAATAGCTGATTGGTTTATTTACGTCAACTTTCGTGCCTTCAAATTTTTCTTTAATGAATTTTTGAGCTGCTTCAGTGTGATATAACGCACCAACTTTTTGTAAAACAGGATCATTTGCACGATCTGCTGCAACAGCTAAAACGTTTACATTAAGTTTTGTGCTTTGGTCAGCAGGTTCGTAGAAAATAGAATCTTTAAGAACGTTTAAACCACCTTCTAATGCAAGCGTATTACCTAAAACAATTGCATCTACTTCGTCTTTAACACGAACAGCAGTTGCCATTTGAATTGGTTTAATCACAATTGCTTTTGAGTTTTCAGTAATGTCAGCAGGTGTACCTGTTGCCGAGTCAAAGTCAGCTTTTAATTTAATTAAGCCAGCAGTTTGAAGAAGTAATAATGCGCGAGCTTCGTTTGCAGCATCGTTAGGAATTGCAATTGTTGCGCCATTTGCAAATTCTTCAACTTTTTTAACTTTGCTTGAGTAAATACCCATTGGCTCTAAGTAAGTTGTAGATATAGGTGCAATTTTATCTTTGTTTGATGTATTGAAAGCAACAAGATATGCATAAGATTGGAATGCATTGATATCAATTTCTTTGTTTGCTACAGCTGTGTTCATTGCAACATAGTCTGTGAAACTTTTTACTTGAAGATCAATACCTGCTTCTTTAGTTTCAGGTAGACTTGCAATGTGATTCCAAATGTCAGCATCTGAACCTGTAGAAGCCATTACAACTTTTTGTAATTCTGTTGTGTCTTTTTGCGCTGCTTCAGTTGCAGGAGCTTCAGGCTTTGAACAAGCTGTTAAGCCAACTGTAAGACCTAAAATAAGTCCGAGGATTTTTTTCATGTTTTCATCCTAAGTAAATTTATAAAATATAAATTTACGATAACCAATGTTGGAGAGATTACAGATTAAATAATGATTTAACTTATTGATATTAAGGTTAATCATTATTTTGTGATCAATTGCTTATATGGTTGCTTCCATACTATACAAAGACTTTATAGCGATAGCTGAATAAAGGCAAATTTTGTATAACTTAGAAATATTCATAACTTGGTAATATCATAGCAATAAATAATTATTCAATATAGTGATGAAAAACAGAATACTTAGCTGATTTGTTGGATAAGAATAAATTTTATGGTTATTAAAAACTTTTAAAAACAATGAATTATAACATTATTATTTTAATTAGACTTAATAATGTGTGTTTATTCATCTTTATAAGATTTTATTTAATTCATTGCTGAAAAATAGCTATATGGTATACAGGTTGTTATAGAAAATTTAGAAATATTGGTGTGTATTAATGCATAAGAACTGGTTGTTGATTTTAATGAGGAAATGTATGAGACATTTACTAGTTTTATTAGTTTCTTTTTCTTTCTTGTCATTAGTTAATACAGTTTTAGCGAACGATGCTCATAAGCAATTTGTTCAAATGCAAAATTTGGCGAATCAGGGACATATTAGATCAATATTTTTATTAGGCATGATGTTTGATCTAGGATTGGGTACAGAAATAAACAAACAAAAAGCAATTAAGTATTTAGAAATAGCTTCCAATGCAGGAGATCGTGATGCTCAATTTAATTTAGGAATGATTTATTTATATGGCTCTGAGAATGAAAAAAATATTAAAAAAGGAATTTTGCTTATAACTCAGGCTGCTGAGCAAGGTGATCCTTATGCACAATATAATTTAGGTGTTATTTTTTCATCAGGTCAGTATGTTATAAAAGATTATGAACAAGCAGTTTCTTGGTATAAAAAATCAGCAAATAATGGGTTTGCAAAAGCTCAATTTAGTTTAGGTTCCGCTTACGAACAAGGGTTTGGAACTAAACAGAATTATGAACAAGCAGTTTTTTGGTATATGAAAGCTGCAAATCAAAATATAGCAGAAGCTCAATATAATTTGGCTAAAGCTTATGAAACAGGAAAAGGCATCCGACAAGATTTTTCGCAAGCGGTTGAGCTATATAAACAAGCTGCTCAACAGGGGCTTTCTTCTGCACAATATAATTTAGCAAGTTTATATTTTGAAGGGGTTGGAGTTAAGCGGGATTATGAGCAAGGAGCAAAATTATATTTGCAGGCTGCAGAAAAAGGGTTAATTAAAGCTCAATTTAATATAGGAACAATTTATTTCACTGGTCAGGGAATGCCTAAAGATTATGAACGTGCAATTTATTGGCTTAAGCTAGCTGCAGATAATGGAGATATTCAAGCTCAAGCAAATTTAGGCTATATGTATGAAAATGGTTTAGGTGTAGAAAAAGACCCTATATTTGCTAAGAAATTATATCAAAAAGCTTTAGATCAAGGTTTGATTGAGATTAAGTAGATTTCTATTATTAAGTAAAAACCCCGAACGAATCGGGGTTTTTACTTAATCAATCGAATAGAAAGAGTTAAGCATTTTCACGAGCAATTGCACGGTAACCAATATCTTTGCGATACTGTACACCATCAAAAGTTACTTTTTCGCAAAGCTCTAATGCTTTTGCTTGAGCTTCGCCAATCGTATTACCAAGTGCAGTTACGCAAAGTACACGACCGCCAGCAGTAACAATGTCGCCATTTTCATTGGCTTTTGTACCTGCATGGAAAACTTTAGCATCTGTCATTTGTGTATCTAAACCAGAAATCACATCGCCATTGCTAGAAGTTTCAGGGTAACCACGTGACGCAAGTACAATACCTACAGTTTTACGTTCATCCCACTCTGCTTCCGCAGGTAGGTTACCATCTAAACCTGCTTGAACTAAATCAACTAAAGATGATTTTAAACGCATCATAATTGGTTGAGTTTCAGGGTCACCAAAACGACAGTTAAACTCGATCACTTTAGGTTGACCTTGTTCATCAATCATCAAGCCTGCATACAAGAAACCTGTGTAAACATGACCATCTTTCTTCATGCCTTCAACAGTTGGACGCATCACTTCATTCATTGCTTTTTCAAAAACGTCTGAAGTTACAACAGGAGCAGGAGAGTAAGCACCCATACCACCCGTGTTTGGACCTTGGTCACCTTCAAAAATACGTTTGTGATCTTGTGACGTTGCCATTGGTAAAATATTGTCGCCATCAATCATACAAATGAAAGAAGCTTCTTCACCAGCAAGGAACTCTTCGATTACAACGCGAGAACCTGCATCACCAAATTTATTGCCTGCAAGCATGTCGTCAATGGCATCAAATGCTTCTTGATTTGTCATTGCAACAATTACGCCTTTACCCGCAGCGAGACCATCTGCCTTAATTACGATAGGCGCGCCATTTTTTTCAACAAATGCTTTCGCTGCATCTACTTCTGTAAATACATCGTAAAAAGCAGTTGGAATGTTGTGACGTTTTAAAAAATGTTTAGCGAAAGCTTTTGAGCCTTCAAGCTGTGCAGCAAATTTTGTTGGACCCCAAACTTTAACACCTGCTTCGCGGCAAGCATCTACAACACCATTTACAAGTGGTGCTTCAGGACCAACAATAATCATTTCTACTGCATTATTTTTTGCAAAATCAATAATTGCAGGATTGTCGAGAATGTCTAAAGTAACATTTTCACATTTATTTTCAGTTGCGCTGCCGGCATTACCTGGAGCAACAAATACTTTCGCGACTTGATCGTCTTGTGCGATTTTCCATGCAAGCGCATGTTCACGGCCGCCACTACCCAAAACTAAAATGTTCATCTCAATATCCCTCAAAAGAATAGAATCCCCCATGCAAAGTAGCACTTCTTACCCTCTAAAAGGGAATGTATCGCAAATAAAAACACAGTCCTATTATGCGAAAAGTCCCCCTTTTTACAAAGGGGGATTTAGGGGGATTATAAAATACGACTTCTAATCAATTAGTGACGGAAGTGACGCATGCCTGTAAATACCATTGCAATGCCAGCTTCATCAGCTGCTGCAATTGTTTCTTCATCACGCATAGAACCACCCGGTTGAATAATGCATTTGATACCTGCTTTAGCAGCGTTATCAATACCATCACGGAATGGGAAGAATGCATCAGATGCCATTACAGCGCCTTCAACCACTAAGCCAGCATGTTCAGCTTTAATTGCTGCAATACGAGCAGAGTTTACACGGCTCATTTGACCTGCGCCAACACCAATTGTTTGACGACCTTTTGCATAAACAATCGCATTAGATTTCACATATTTTGCTACTTTCCAAGCAAAAATCATGTCATCAATTTCAGCTTCAGTTGGAGCACGTTTAGTCACAACTTTAAGATCATCTTTAGTAATCATACCTAAGTCTTGATCTTGAACTAATAAACCACCATTTACACGTTTGTAGTCAAGTTGAACAGCACGTTCGTCAATTGCTGGTAATTCGCCACATACAAGTACACGTACGTTTTTCTTCGCACCTGTTACTTCAAGAACGCCTTCAGCAACGCTTGGAGCAATAATTACTTCAACAAATTGACGGTCAACAATTGCTTGTGCAGTTGCAACGTCTAATTCACGGTTGAATGCAATAATGCCACCGAATGCAGATTCAGGATCAGTTGCATAAGCTAAGTCGTAAGCAGCTTGAATACCGTCTAAAGAAACAGCAACGCCACATGGGTTTGCATGTTTAACAATTACACAAGCAGGTTTAGCGAATGATTTAACACATTCAAGTGCTGCATCTGTATCTGCAATGTTGTTATAAGATAATTCTTTACCTTGTAACTGTTGTGCAGTTGAAACAGAAGCTTCAGTTGCAGTTGATTCAACATAGAACGCAGCAGACTGATGCGGGTTTTCACCGTAACGTAAGTCTTGAGCTTTGTTTAATTGCGTGTTGAATGTACGTGCGAATTTGTCAGCTTGACCTTCTTCTTTACCTACGCGAGCGCCTAAGTAAGAAGCAATCATGCCATCGTATTGAGCAGTATGTTCAAATGCTTTAACTGCTAAGTCAAAACGTGTAGCTAGAGATAAAGCACCTTCAGCTTTAAGTTCAGCAACAACAGTAGAATAGTCAGATGCGTTTACAACAATACCAACAGATGCATGGTTTTTAGCAGCAGCACGAACCATTGTTGGACCACCGATGTCGATATTCTCGATTGCATCAGCAAGTGAACAGTTTGGTTTAGCTACAGTTGCTGCAAATGGATAAAGGTTAACAACAACTAGATCGATAGCATCGATGTTGTGTTCAGCCATCACAGCTTCGTCTAGACCACGACGAGCTAAGATACCACCATGGATTTTTGGATGAAGTGTTTTTACACGGCCGTCCATCATCTCTGGGAAACCAGTGTGCTCTGAAACTTCAACTACAGTCACATTATTGTCTTTCAACAATTTGTATGTACCACCAGTAGATAAAATTTCTACCCCAAGAGCAGCAAGTTCTTGTGCAAACTCAACAATACCAGTTTTGTCGGAAACAGAGATTAAAGCGCGTTTAATAGTCATGATCTTCGTCACAGTCTTTAAGAAACAGATTAAAACAAATTAGCTAATATACAGATAAAAAAAATGCCTGCGGAAGCCGCAAGCATTTTATCATTTATTCACTCATTAAACCGTGAGCTTTCAACTTTTTACGTAAAGTACCACGGTTAAGTCCTAGAATTTCAGCAGCACGAGTTTGGTTACCGCGTGTATATTCTAAAACTACAGATAAAAGAGGTTTCTCCATTTCTGCCAACACCATGTCGTAAACTTGTGATGGTTGCTCACCTTGCAATTGTGCAAAATAGTGGCGAACTGCGCGATCTACGTGAATACGAAGAGCAACATCAGATTGAGCAGTAAAAATAGGAGATTTGCTATTCATGCGAATTAATCCGAAACAAATATCACTTGGGTAAAGTGATATATAAATATGGTCTATAAAATTTAACGAATATTGGGTTCTAGATTCTAAAACCGAATATTTTAAAACTGGCATATAGCTTGCCACAACTCAGAGCTTTGGTCGAAATTTAAGCGTAACAATAGTTAAAGATTTGTTACAGACCTTTCTCAAACAAAAAAATCTACTCGATACGCATTAATATTCATAAAGCGCATTTTGTGGATTTAATTATGTTGTGAAATAAGCGAGGAGTTAGCAGAACAAAGCTTTCGTGGCGCGTATCATACCATTGTATAAGAAAAAGTGAGCAAGAAAACTGCATTTTTTTTACTTTTTTTTGTGATTTTTAATAGTTTTTTTCAATATTCAGGGGCGAATGATTTGTATCTCATAATCATTGAAGTCTTTTTTTGCAATTGGAACAATAATATTGAAGTTGAATGGACTATTCTGAGGGATTCGTTCGACATTGACTAAGCTTTTAATGAGGTATTCTTTTGGATGATAAATCTGCGAATGCACTGTTACATTATTATTTAATAAGTTTACATGAATAAGGGGAAGTGTCAGGCTATGTTCATTGTGGTTAATGATATAACCAGAAATATTCGTTGCCTTGTTATTTATCGATGTGGTTTTAACATCGACTAAATCGACCAAGGAATATTGTTGGATAAGATTGTCACATTTAAAAATAGTACACATTTTTATGTAAGCACTATTTAGAAGAGAGTTACTGTTTAATGTTTTTGGATTGACCATCAATATTTGAATAACAAAAATAGCAATTAAAGAAAAATTAATGACGCCCCAAATTGTGTAATAACGAACGCTATTTTTCTTATCGAGAATAAAGTCATTATCTTTAGATAGATTAATTGAGGGTAATGTATTAATCGGTTCGGGATTAAATGCATTTAAGTTGTTTAAATAGGTTCTTAAATTAATTGTTGAATTTTCTACTGTTGCATCAAAAATTTTAGATACATTGGCTGCCAAAGTAGGTACATATTGCGTGACACCGTCACTTGCAAATTTTTCTGCTTCAGTAAATTGATAAGAAATAGAAGTATCAATATCACTGTGAACAGATGTTAGATAAGAAACAGCATTAAAGGTTGCATCGCATTTTGGGCAACAAACCATGCCCTGAGCCGCAGTAAGCTGCGGCACAGTAACTTTGTATGTTGTTAAACATTCAGGGCATCTAGTTTGTTTTTCACTCATAAATTATACGTATTGTGTTATTAGAATGAATGACGCTTTCCAGAGATTCTGCACCAGTATTCGTCGCGCGTTTCTACTTGTAATATATCAAAAAATTCTGAATATACACTAGAAACTTCTTCAACTTGTTCTTGAATAACACCTGCCAATGCAAATTCACTTTCAGGTTTAACAAGTGTCGCAAATTGTGGGGCAAGCATCATTAAAGGACCTGCAAGAATATTTGCTACAAATACATCTGCTTTTTGGTCTTTTAAAGTTTCGTAAAATTCGTCAGGTAAACCTACATATAGGTTATCTAATACGCCATTTAATTCAGCATTTTGTTGTGTTGCTAAAACAGCTTGCGGATCGATATCTGTGGCATAAACTTTTTTAGCACCTAATAGAAGGGCAGCAACAGCTAAAATACCTGAACCACATCCGTAGTCGATTACAATTTTATCTTTAACATCTGTTTGACCTAACCATTGTAGGCAAAGGAATGTAGATGCATGGTTACCTGTACCAAATGCTAAACCTGGATCTAATTTAATGTTTACAGCATCTGCTTCAGGTGGTTCCATCCATTCAGGAACAATCCAATATTTCTCACCAATTTGAATTGGTTCGTATGCATCCATCCAAGTGCGTTCCCACTCTTGGTCTTCCATAAATTCGCTACGCATAGGTTCTGTAGGAAGTTGAGTACGAATAAATGTTTCTAATGCAGCAACATCAATTTCTTCGTCATCTTCTTGCGCGTAAATGCCTGTAACAATAACTTTATTCCAAAGAGGTGTTTCGCCTGGAAGTGGCTCAAGCAAGTCTTGATTTTCAGCATCGTCTAAAGTAACGCTAACTGCGCCAAGAGATTCTAAAAGAGTTTCGGTGAAATCGACTTGAGCTTGTTCAACAGTAATATGAATTTGTAACCACTTCACGGGAATAACCTAAAAAATTTTATATCTTGCGTATTGTAGCCGATCTGAAAGCACACTGCTGAAAAATTGGAGTGGTGATGTGTAGATACCGCTCCAATTATCATTTTTTATCTTCCATTTAAGTATTTTGTTCAGTTGCTTGTTTGGATCGAGTGATCATAAAACCAAAAGCAGCCGCGAAGATGTACATAAATATAGAGTAAACCGCAGCAGGCATGGCAATTGTGGTATTTACCATAACTGTTAATGCAATGGTCATTGCCAGTGTACTGTTATGAATGCCAATTTCAAACGCACATGCACGTGCTTGAGTGCTACTAATACCTAAAAGTCGTGGTACAAAATAACCAATTGCCAAACTACATGCACAGAATATTGCAGTTGCAAGCCCAACTTGGGCTAAATATGTTGCAATATTTTGGCGTTCTGCAAATATCGCAAGGGCAATAATTGCAATTAAAAAGATAACGGCAAATATACGTAAAGGTTTATTCAATTTTTCTGTAAGTTTTGGCGCATAGTGACGAATCAGCATTCCAATACCAACAGGAACAATAATAATGGCAAATACTTGCACTATTTTTGACAAAGGTAATGTAATTTGCTGATTTTCTTGCATGAAGTGCAAAATAGAAAAATTCATAATTAAAGGTAGAGTTATAGCTGCAACAACAGAATTTATGGCAGTTAAACTAATGTTGAGTGCAATATCACCTTTAAATAAGTAACTGAATAAATTGGCTGTACTACCACCAGGGGACGCTGCAAGCAACATTAAACCTACGGCAAGTAATGGTGGTAAAGAAAGAACTTTACAGAGTAAAAATGCAACACCAACTAAAATAACCAATTGGCAGAATAGGGCAATAAGTACAGCTTTAGGATGCTTAGATACACGTTTAAAATCGTTTAGTGTGAGTTCTAAACCCAAGCCAATCATAATAATGGCTAATGCGAGAGGCAAAAGCACAGTAATAATTCCCATGTTCATAGATTTACTCCTGTAAATATTGTCGTTTTGGCATATTCCATATGCATGTGTTTGTTGTAAATTTACTTGTAATTATTTAGCTGTAAAAAGATATAAACCATAGTTGTGAAAGGTATGTAAACCATAAAAGATGACTGTTCATTTTATTTTTGTGCGTTTAAAAATTAATCTATAAAGATACGGTATTTTTCTAGTATGTTTTTATTACGATAAATTCGACTTAAATTGTCAACTTAAAGCCTAAATTTTGCTACAATATTCAGTCATTATTTTTTATCTCTCATACCACTATGCACTATCCTAAAGTTTACGATGTCATTGTTATCGGCGGCGGTCACGCAGGTACAGAAGCAGCATTGGCTGCGGCACGTATGGGTCGACAGACATTACTCTTAACTCACAATATTGAGACTTTAGGGCAGATGAGCTGTAACCCAGCCATCGGTGGTATTGGTAAATCGCATTTAGTGCGTGAAATTGATGCCTTGGGCGGTGCTATGGCACTTGCTGCCGATAAAGGCGGTATTCAATTCCGTATTCTAAATTCACGTAAAGGTGCTGCTGTTCGTGCAACACGTGCTCAAGCAGACCGTGTACGTTTTAAAGCTGCAATTCGTGAAACATTAGAAAATCAAGCAAATTTAGATATTTTCCAACAAGCAGCAGACGACTTAATTGTTGAAGGCGATACCGTTAAAGGTGTTGTTACTCAAATGGGCGTACGCTTCGATGCGAAAACTGTTGTTTTAACCACAGGTACATTCTTAGGTGGTGTAATTCACATTGGTTTAAATAATGCATCTGGTGGTCGTGCGGGTGATCCACCATCTATTTCATTAGCACATCGTTTACGTGAATTAAATTTACCAGTAGGTCGTTTAAAAACAGGTACACCGCCACGTATTGATGCACGTTCAGTCGATTTCTCTGTAATGACAGCACAGCCGGGTGATTTTCCATCTCCGACCATGTCATTTATGGGCGATGCTTCAATGCATCCTGAACAAGTGAATTGCTATATCACACATACAAACGAAAGAACTCACGACATTATTCGTGGTGGTTTAGATCGTTCACCTATGTACACAGGTGTGATTGAAGGTGTTGGTCCACGTTACTGCCCATCAATTGAAGATAAAATTCATAAATTTGCAGATAAAGATTCGCACCAAGTATTTATTGAGCCTGAAGGTTTAGATACGCACGAACTTTATCCAAATGGTATTTCTACATCTTTACCTTTTGATGTTCAGTTTGAATTGGTTCGCTCAATTCGTGGTATGGAAAATGCGCATATTATGCGTCCAGGCTATGCAATTGAGTACGATTACTTCAATCCACAAGCTTTAAAATTCTCTTTAGAAACTAAAGCCATTAATAACTTGTATTTTGCAGGTCAAATTAACGGTACAACAGGTTATGAAGAAGCGGGCGCTCAAGGTCTACTTGCAGGCTTAAATGCTGCGCGCCGTGCATGGGATCAAGAACAATGGACGCCTAAACGTGATGAGGCGTATATTGGTGTGCTTGTAGATGACTTAATTACATTAGGTACGAAAGAACCGTACCGTATGTTCACATCGCGTGCGGAATATCGTTTGATGCTTCGTGAAGACAATGCAGATCAGCGTTTAACGGCTATTGGTCGTGAAATGGGTCTTGTTGATGATACGCGTTGGGCATCTTACTGCGAGAAAATGGAAGCGATTGAAACTGAAACAGGTCGCTTGCAACATCTTTGGGCTGCACCAAATAATCCTTTAGGTAAAAAGTTTGTTGAATTAACAGGTGATGATTTATCTAAAGAAACAAATGCGATTGATTTGTTGAAGCGTCCAAATATTAATTTCTCACAAATTGCTGAAATCACAGGTTCTGAAGTTTCTGCTTTTGTGGGTGAGCAAATTGAAATTGCTGTGAAATATGCAGGTTATATTAACCGTCAGCAAGAAGATGTTGCTCAAATGAAGCGTCTTGAAAAAACACGTATTCCTGCCGATTTTGATTACGACATTGTTTCAGGTTTATCTCGTGAAATTACGTTGAAGTTAAAGGATGTTCGTCCTGAAACTTTAGCACAAGCAAGCCGTATTCCGGGTGTTACGCCTGCTGCGGTTCAACTTGTGATGATTACCATTCGTAAAAATAACCAAGTGAAGAAATCTGCATAAGATTTTAAGCTGATAAAAAAACCCGCTAAATGCGGGTTTTTTTATATAAATTTTTAATGATTATAAAAAATGATCGTACGATTATTTTAATATCTTATTTATATAACTATATATTTTATATAGATAATTTATTTTAAGTGGGATATCTAAAGTAAGTTTTTATGTATTAAATCAGACTAATTTAGTCTATTTAAATTTTCGCAAGACTAACGTAGAGATACTTATTTCATTTCAAACTATAGAAAATACTGAAAATGGATTTGAAATAAATTCGCCAATTTAGGATGAAGAAATGAGTGTTCAGAGAACTAAAATACAAAAAGTACTCGTGGTATTTTTGTGTTTTTGGGTTGCCTTTTTTGAAGGGTTTGACTTGCAAGCACCTGGTATTGCAGCAAAAGGAATTGCCGAATCATTTAGTTTAGACCAAATTCAAATGGGTTACGTGTTTAGCCTTGGTGTATTTGGAATGTTGTTTGGTGCATTCTTTGGTGGTCGTGTAGCCGATTATATTGGGCAGAAAAAAGTTTTAATGCTCTCGATTGGTATTTTTGGTGTATTCATGTCGGTTACTGCAATCGCGACTAGTTTAGAAGTACTTTATATTGCTCGCTTTTTAACAGGCGTTGGTTTGGGTGCAGCTATGCCAACCATGATTTCTGTTGTGGGTGATGAAGCAACTGAAGAGAATCGAGGAAAGCTGAATAGTTTAATGTACTGTGGTTTGCCTGTAGGTGCTATTTTTGTTGCTGGTCTAGCAATGTTAATCACAGATATTAAATGGCAAACATTGTTTTTGATTGGTGGTTTAACACCATTGTTGTTAATTCCATTCATGGCATTTATTTTAAAAGATAAGCCTCGTGAAGTTAAACAAGCTCAGGATGAAGCTGTACCTGGTATGGTTCAGGTTCTCTTTAAGGAACAGTGCTATAAGCAAACAGTGCCATTGTGGTTTGGTTTCTTTTTTACGCTAATGATTAACTATATTTTAATTAGCTGGTTGCCAAACTTATTAATGCAGCAAGGTTTAGAAAGACAACAAGCTTTCATGATTATGTTGTTATTCCAAGTAGGTGCAGTGATTGGTACTTTAGGCTTAGGGTATTTACTAGATAAATTAAAATTGTGGCAAATGGCTACGATTATCTACAGCGGTTTATTTGTAGCACTTGTATTATTATTCACAACGACATCAATCCCACTGTTAATTTTAGCTGGTGTAATGGGCGGTATATTCTCTACAGGTGGGCAGTCAATTCTGTATGGTATTTCCCCAATTTTTTACGCAGGTTCAGGTAAGGTAACGGGTGTTGGTAGTGCTATTTCGTTGGGTCGTTTAGGTGCAATGACAGGACCTTTATTAACAGGGAAAATTTTGGCGCTAGGTTTAGGCACAACAGGTATCTTAATGGCAAGTTTGCCTGCAGTTGTAATATCTGCAGTTGCTGTAACAGCATTATCTAAATATAAAACCAGTTTAAAAGATTGATAGATTAAAAAATAGTCGTTTAAAAGCTAAAGTAGCTACGGTTACTTTAGCTTTTTTATTTATAAGAAAAGTGAGTTTTATTTTTAATAGCAAAGATGATTTATTTAGCACATCAACTTATTTCACAAATAATATGAGAACAATTAAATTAGCCTTATGTTCACAACACGAGGTAAACACCATGACTATGAAAAGTATTCGTTATAACAATTCAGATTTAGCATGCCTATGCTTAAACTGAATTGTGAAATAACGCATATAAATAACAAAGAAGGTTGTAATGTCGGGGGGCTTTGTTTACACGCTTCGATTTCTATAAACCAACAGCGCAAAAAACGATAAAAATATAAATATAAAACTAAAAAGCCCCTTGAATGGGGCTTCTTTTAATCTTCAATTTCATAAACTGCGTTATATACATCTATAGGTTCAATATCTTGAATACGACGCCCGAAGCTACGTAACCACCAAACAAGTTGAGATGTAAAAGGAACGGAGGCTTGAACTTGAATTAAGCCATTGCCTAAATCTTCCATAATTTGATCTTTACTGAGCTGACTTTCTTCAAAATATGCAGCATTTTCAAGCGTCATTGTGAGCTTTAATTTAACCAAATCTGTTGGCTTTGTATAATCGACACGGAAACCTAGTGCACCCGATTCAATATATTTATCTATATCAAAATCAACAGGATGTAATGCGCGTGAATTGAGGACTTTGGCTGTCTTAAAACGATGCAAGGCAAAAGTCTGAATATCTGTTTTGTCTAAACGAGTGCAAATTAAATAAATAACTGCACCTTTTTGAACTAATGCTAAAGGATTGAGAACATAGGTCTTTTCTTCTGCACCAGTTGTACGTGCATGATAAACACATTCAAGTTGTTTATCTTGCAACAAGCCTTCATAAATTGCTTGCTGAGAACCTCGATCAACCAACGGAGGAATAAGCGGTTGGTTTGCAGGCACAATGCGAACACGGTTGATCCATTGGCGCACATTATTTTGTGTCGATAAGCTACGACGTGCAAGATCAAACCAAGGATTCATTTCTTCAACCAAACTTGGCGGAAGTAAATGCTTTAAATGTTCTTCAACCATCATAAAAGTAACGGCTTGAGAGCTGGTCATGTGCGGTAAGCTTTGAATAGGCGCATCTGCACGCCAACGCCAACCTTGTGGGACTGTGCCGTTATTTTCAATTGGAAAGCGTTGTGATATTTGGTTTAAATCACGCTGAATTGTGCGCAAGCTAATATCAATGCCTTCACGTTGTAAAATTTCTTGTAATTCACGCGTACCCATCCATTTTCCCGTAGATAAGCGAGAAAGAATTTGCCATTGGCGATATAAAGTATTTGATGTTTCTTTTTCTTGTGCTTGCATAATGAATAAAAATACGATGAATTGAGAAAGACATAAATTGGCTACATCACACAATATGAAAACCGCATTGGTTTAGCAAGTAAATTTAACAAAATCATATTCAATTAATTTTTTAATGAATAATTAAATGATAAATCCATTTGGGCGGGGGCTGAATATGTAAATGTGGTTATTTGAATGTATTTTAAAGATGTTAGATTTTTTTGATTAAAATGTTTGCTTTTATTTTTAAAAGAATTACATTGTTAAAGCGAGATTTAACTATTTAATTTTTATAATAATAAAAGGAGCATGCATGTACCAATTATGTTATGCAAGTTGTTCAACGTCAGATAGTGATAAGTTGTTAGAAGACTTAAGAAATATTTTAAAAGAAGCACGTGATTTTAACGTTGAACATGAAATTAGAGGTGTTCTTTATTTTGCAGATCAATATTTTTTTCAGTGTCTAGAAGGTGAAAAGGAAGCTTTAGATATTCTGATTGAAAAGTTAAAGAAAGATACACGCCATAAAGGATTTACTCTTTTTGAATATAAGCCTGTAAACAAATCACACTTTGTAGACTGGTCAATGAAATACGTTAGAAGAAATAGCGTAATTCAGCAGTATATGCGAGATCAAGGATTTGAATTATTTAGACCAAAATTATTGCAACCACATCAAGTTGAAGAGCTAATTACTTTATTGGTTGATATAAAAGATTGATTGATTTGTATAATTTTAAAAGCCCAAAGTATTTTGGGCTTTTTTTATGGAGATTATTAAAGTTTTTTACGAATAGGGCGGTTGCTTAGTCTGCATAATAATTCATAACCAATTGTACCATTGGCTTCAGCAACATCATCAACTAAGCGGTGTTTACCCCAAAGTTCAACTTGTGTACCTAATTGTGCATTTAAGTCTGTGACATCAATTGCAATCATATCCATTGCAACACGTCCTACAACAGGCACTTTTTGGCCATTTATTGCAACATAATTTTGTTTGAAGAAAGCACGAGGGTAGCCATCACCGTAGCCAATAGAAATAATAGCGAGTTCTGTTACTTTGTCTGCAATAAATGTAGATCCATAACCAACAGATTCACCCACTTGAATGGTATTTAAAGCAATAATTTCGGCTGTAAATGTCATTACAGGTTGAATATCTAAATCTTCTACGGTTTTGTCTGCAAATGGGCTTGCACCATAAAGCATAATACCTGGGCGTACAAAATCGAAATTTAGTTCAGGCCATTTAAAAATAGCAGCAGAATTACAACAAGATGCCAAAATTGGAGCACAAGCTTCTTTTACATGTAAAAATTGTTGTTTTTGTTGTTCATTTAAAGGGTGATTATCGGCATCTGCATTAGCAAAATGCATAGCAAGTACACATTTAAAACCATCTGCTTTAAGTTGATGGATTACATCTATAATTTCATCAACTTTAAAACCTAAGCGATTCATTCCGCTATTCAGTTTTACCCAAATTTTAAGATTTTTAGCAATATAAGCATCTTTTTGTGCGCGTAACCAATCGAGCTGTTGTTGATGATGAACAACAATTTCAATATTTTGATCGATCACAATTTGCATTTCTTCAGCAGAAAAAATGCCTTCAATGAGCGTAATTGGTTGTTGATAGCCTAATTCACGAATTTCTAAAGCTTCTTCTAAGCAAGCAACACCAAAAGCATCTGTATTTGCTAAGGCTGTTAAACAGTCTTTAACACCATGTCCATAGGCATTGGCTTTTACCATACTTACAATTTTGGCAGTTGGAGCAAGTTGTTTAACGCGGTTTAAATTATATTGAAGTGCTTCGCTATCAATATAAACTGTTGCTTGACGCACCCTAGATACTCCTTGGGACGAAAACTATAAAATGATGAGAAGAATAGATTTTATTCTTCGTCATCATATTGAGCATAAAACTCAGGTGATAAATTACTAAAACGAGTGTATTGACCTTCAAAAGCAAGGCGAACAGTACCAATAGGACCGTTACGTTGCTTACCGATAATAATTTCGGCAGTACCTGCTTCTTTTGACTCTTTATTATAAACCTCATCACGGTAAATAAACATAATCAAATCGGCATCCTGCTCAATCGCACCAGATTCACGTAAATCTGACATTACAGGGCGTTTATTTGGTCTGTTCTCTAGTGCACGGTTAAGCTGAGAAAGTGCAATAACGGGGCATTGCATTTCTTTGGCAAGTGCTTTTAAGCTTCGTGAAATTTCAGAAATCTCACCAACACGGTTATCGCCCATACCAGGAACTTTCATTAACTGAAGGTAATCGACCATAATACATCCGAGTTTACCGCCATGTTGTTTTGCAATACGACGTGCTCGTGAACGTAATTCTGTTGGTGGTAATGCAGAAGAGTCATCAATATAAAGATTTTTTTCTTGTAAATGAACAATAGTGCTAGTTACTTTTGACCATTCATCGCTGTCCATTTTTCCTGAACGCAAATGCCCTTGATGAACACGTCCAAAAGATGAAATTAGACGCATTGCAATCGAATCTGCGGGCATCTCCATTGAGTATACAAGCGCAGGTAAGTTATTGTTAAACAGAACACTTTCAACCAAATTCATGGCAAATGTTGTTTTACCCATAGATGGACGAGCAGCCACAATAATTAAATCGCCTGCTTGCATACCTGAAGTTTTATTATCAAGTTCAACAAAGCCTGTAGTTAAACCTGTAATACTGCCTTCCATTTGTGAAAGTTCATTTAACTTATCAAATACATCTGCAACAACGGAGTTAATAGGCTTTGGGCCTGCATTTTTTTTATTATTATTATGTTGCTCTGCAATTTGGAAAATATTGGTTTCAGCTAAATCTAAAATTTCACTGACATTGCGACCTTTGGTGTCATAAGCATTTTGTAAGATTTCAGAGCTGACCTTAATCATATTTCTTAACGTAGAAAATTCTTTAATTTTAGATGCATAGGTTTCAATGTTATAAAAACTTGATGGGGAATCTGCCATCAATTGCATTAAATATTCTTCTCCACCTGCTGCATCGAGTAAATTTTGCTTAATAAGCCAGTCATTTACCAATACGGCATCGTAAGGTGAGTTTTCTTTTGCGAGTGTATCAATGGCACGGAAAATATATTTGTGTCGTGTTGCGTAAAAGTCAGATTCTTGAAGTACATCACCTACTTGTTCAAAGGATTCAGCAACAGTCATAAGAGCAGCAAGTACAGCTTGTTCAATCGCCAAGTTATGTGGAGGCGTACGAAATTCTTTAAGCTGAGCACTTTCGCTAAGCGTAGGTGTTGTTTTTGTTGAATTTTGCTTTGAGTTGGCAGTTGCCTGTGACATATAAATCCCTGATTTTAAAACAGTATATGCAGAATTATTTAAGTTTGATTAATCAATAAATTATCAATTATGATTTTAAATCATACGTGTTCTGCACACAAAATGCGACTTGAATTTGAATATTTCTCGAAGCAAATAACGTGAAATATTAATAAGAGTAGAGAAGGGTATTTTTAAAGATAAAAAAAGAGCATGCGAATGCATGCTCTTTTTCTTTGCAGAAAATTACTCAGATACGATAGTAACGAGAACTTCAGCAACAACATCATGATGCAATTGGATTGCGATGTTGAATTCGCCAGTATGACGAAGCGCACCGTTTGGTAAACGAACTTCAGCGCGGTCTACAGAAAGACCAGCATTCGTTAACGCATCAGCGATGTCACGAGTACCGATTGAACCGAATAATTTACCTTCGTCACCAGCTTTCGCAGTGATTACGATATTTACTTCGTTCAATTGGTCAGCACGTGCTTGAGCAGCAGCTAATACTTCAGCTTCTTGTTTCTCAAGTTCAGCGCGACGAGCTTCAAAAGCAGCAGTGTTTGATTCTGTTGCAGCAACTGCAATACCTTGAGGGATAAGGAAGTTACGGCCGTAACCAGCTTTAACTGATACTTTATCGCCTAATTTACCAAGGTTTTTAACGCGTTGTAATAAAATAATATCCACAGCTCAACCTCACTTATGATTGTCAGTGTAAGGGATCAAAGACAAGTAGCGAGCTTGTTTAATAGCAAGCGCCAATTGACGTTGGTAACGAGCTTTAGTACCTGTAATACGGCTAGGAACAATTTTGCCGTTTTCAGTGATGTACTGTTTTAAAGTATCGATGTCTTTGTAATCGATGTACGTAACGTTCTCAGCTGTAAAGCGGCAGAACTTGCGACGACGGTAAAAACGTGCCATGTTATGTTCTCCTTAAGCTTCAGCAGAGTCTTGGTTAGCGTGTTGTGCTTCTTCACGTTGAGCTTTACGCGCACGTTTTTCTTCAGCACTCTTAGCCAATAACGACTCTTCAGTGATAGCGTTTTCACGACGGATGATAAGATTACGAAGGATTGCATCGTTGTAACGGAACAACTCTTCTAATTCATCAAGCGTAGTTTGACCACATTCAACGTTCATAAGAATGTAGTGCGCTTTGTGAATTTTGTTAATTGGGTAAGCCAATTGACGACGGCCCCAATCTTCAAGACGGTGAATTTGACCTTCAGCTTCTTTGATGTGAGTTAGGTAACGTTCTACCATACCCACTACTTGATCGCTTTGATCAGGATGTACTAAAAGTACGATTTCGTAGTGACGCATTGTCAGCTCCTTACGGATTATACAGCCTGTAACAAAAGTTAAAGGCAAGGAGTCACAACCGAAGTTGTGTCGCAAAAAAATGCGAAGCGTGATTTTAGTGCTTTTAAGTGGAAATTACAAGGAATTGCGTGAAATAAACTACAAATGCAATTAGGAAAATTAATATTGAGTGGAAGATATAGTTTTTATATTTAAAAATGGAAAACTCTAATAAAAGATAGAGGAGAGCTCTATCTTTTAAAAAAGTACAAAATTTGTAGTTGGTGTAATTGAAGTAAAGCTAAAGCTAATACTTAAAACAGTAATTAAAATAACCGAAAATAGGAAAAAGCGTTTTGCCCATAATTGATCATTTTGTGCTTTGAAGCCAATAACCGCAATATACAACCAGTAAATGCAAAGTGCATTTAATATTACAAAGTAAATCCAATTTGCATAGCCAAATACAAAGATAAGATTCATTGCAATTGTAAACAATACGACATAAATCAAAGATTCGATTTTTGTGCGTAAGATTGTGCGTGCTACAGGTAAAATTGGAATACCTGCATTTTTGTAGTCATCAAAACGGTAAATTGCAATTCCCCATGAATGAGGCATTTGCCAGAGTGCATATCCTATAAATAGAATTAAGGCGCCAACGTCAAATTGTGCTACAACAGCCGTATAGCCTATAACAGGAGGGCTTGCACCAGAAATACTTCCAACTACAGTTTGATGAATTGTCGTTCTTTTTGTCCAAAGACTGTAAAAACATACATAAACTACAAAACCAATAACAGCAAATAAAAAGGCATAGGCATTTACAGCAAACCATAAAATGCTAAAACCAAATAGACCTAAAGCAAAGGCAAACGCGAGTGCGACAGGAACAGAAATGGCTTTAATTACAAGCGCACGATTTTGAGTGCGTTGCATTTTTTGATCTATGTCTTGATCAATAACGTTATTGATCACACATCCAGAGGCAACAACAAGTGTTGTACCAATGAGGGTGATGAGTAGGAGAAGGAAATCTACAGAACCTTGGGCGGCTAAAAAGAAGCCGCCCAAAGTGGTAACGAAGTTACCAAAGAGAATTCCTGGCTTAGTCAGGAATAAATACTTTTTCAGCATGACGACCAGTTTAGATCATCATGTTGAGGTGTAAGTAGTTCATGATCCATACAGAACCAATTAAAAGCACGGCGATACAAACAATTGTATAAACAAATGCAATTACGTTCCAACGTTGCTCTGAAGATGAGTTCATGTGCAAGAAGTAAACTAATTGAATCAGTACTTGTGCAATAGCAGTAATTGCAATAACGGCAACCAATAAACCACGGCTAAATCCGCCAGCCATTACCATACCAAAAGGAATAATGGTAAGGATAACTGAAAGAATAAAACCAATTGTATATTGCTTAACGTTACCGTGTGCAGCACCTGCAGCGTTATGTTCGTGACTCATTATAGTACTCCTAATAAGTAAACTACGCTGAATACACAAATCCAAACGATATCAAGGAAATGCCAGAATAAGCTTAGGCAAGCAAGACGACGAGTGTTTGCAAGTGTCAAACCATATTTCTTGATTTGAACCATTAACACGATCATCCAAACTAAACCTGAGGTTACGTGGATACCATGCGTACCTACCAGCGTAAAGAACGCAGATAAGAATGCAGAAGTGCTTGGACCATGACCAGCGTGAACTAAATGCTGAAATTCATAAAGTTCCATACCGATGAAGATAGCACCAAATACCCAAGTTACAGCTAACCAAGTTAATACTTTAGCAACGTCTTTTTTGTATGCTGCAAGAACAGCAAAACCAAACGTTACTGAAGAGATTAAAAGAGCAAAAGTTTCAGTTAAAACGAAGCTTAAAGAATCGCCAAACAAATCTTTTGCGCTTGGAGTGCCAACAGGGATATGGCTACTTAAAACAGCGAATGCAATGAAGAGTGTTCCGAAAAGGATCAAGTCACTCATCAAGTATGTCCAAAAACCAAAGACAGTGATGTCTGTATCATCGTGGTGATGATGCTCATCGTGTCCGTGATTTTCGTGATGAAGTACGTCAGCCATTGTCTTAGTCCTTCTTCAAATGTTTTTCAAGAATCGCATAGCGTTCGTTTTCAATACGTTCAACTTCAGCAGCAGGAACGTAGTAGTCAACTTTCTTCGTGAATGAAGAAACAATGAAACTCACGATTGCAGCAACGAAGGAAACAATAGCTAACCACCAAATGTGCCAGATTAAAGCAAAGCCCATTAATGTGATGATTAGACCAATAACAATACCAGCGGCACGGTTAGTTGGCATATGAATGTCTTCGTATTGAGTTGGTTTAACGTATGCAACACCGTTTTCTTTGTCAGTCCAGAAAGTATCAATACCATTGATTTTTGGAAGGTGAGCAAAGTTATAGAACGGAGCAGGAGAAGAAGTAGCCCATTCAAGCGTACGACCATCCCAAGCATCGCCTGTATAGTCGATACGTTGATTGCGTTGTAAGAAACCAACAACAATTTGCATAACGAAGCACAGAATACCAATTAAGATTAGTACTGAACCAAATAAAGCGATAGCTAAGTACGGATCCCATTCAGGGTTGTCATATGTATTCAAACGACGAGTCATACCCATGAAACCAAGGATATAAAGTGGCATGAATGCAAAGTAGAAACCGAAGAACCAGAACCAGAAAGATGCTTTACCCCAAGTTTCATTTAATCTCCAACCAAACATTTTTGGCCAGTAGAAAATGATACCCGCGAACATAGCGAACACAACACCACCAATAATTACGTTATGGAAGTGAGCGATAAGGAATAAAGAGTTGTGTACAAGGAAGTCCGCAGGCGGAACAGCCATTAATACACCAGTCAAACCACCGATACCGAAAGTCACAAGGAAGCCAAGTGTCCAAAGCATTGGTGTTGTATACGTAATACGACCCTTATACATTGTGAATAACCAAGAGAAGATTTTCACACCTGTAGGAATCGCAATGACCATAGTCATGATACCGAAGAACGCGTTAACGTTGGCACCAGCACCCATAGTAAAGAAATGGTGAACCCATACCACGAACGCAAGAATTGTAATCGCGATCGTTGCATACACCATTGATTTGTATCCAAACAAAGTCTTGCGACAGAATGTAGATACAACTTCTGAGTAAATACCAAAAGCAGGTAATACTAAGATATAAACTTCTGGGTGACCCCAAGTCCAAATCAAGTTCACGTACAACATTGGGCTACCGCCTAAGTCGTTTGTGAAGAAGTGGAAATCGAAGTAACGGTCAAGCGTTAACATTGCAATTGTTGCAGTTAACACAGGGAATGATGCAATGATTAACACAGCAGTACATAAAGATGTCCACGTGAAAATCGGCATATCCATAAGACCCATGCCAGGCGCACGCATTTTGATAATGGTAACAAAGAAGTTAACACCAGTTAACAACGTACCAAGACCAGAAACCTGTAATGCCCAGATGTAGTAGTCCATACCTACGCCAGGAGAGTATTCGATACCTGACAATGGAGGATAAGCCATCCAACCAGTTGCAGCGAACTCACCAAGAGCAAGAGACACCATCATTAAGCCAGCAGCACCGGCGAATAACCAGAAGCTTAAAGAGTTTAATAATGGGAATGCAACGTCACGAGCACCAATTTGAAGCGGTACCGAGATGTTCATTAGACCAACAACAAGACCCATTGCTACGAAGAAAATCATGATCACGCCATGAGCTGTGAAGATTTGATCGTAATGTTCTGGGTGTAAATAACCTTCACCACCACCTTTTGCAAGGAATAGTTGAAGACGCATCATAATCGCATCAGCAAAGCCACGAAGTAGCATGATGATAGATACGAAAAGATACATGATACCGATTTTTTTATGATCTACAGATGTGAACCATTCGTTCCACAAGTAAGACCATTTTTTGAAATAAGTAATACCGCCAACTACAGCAATACCACCTAAAATCATTAATGCAACTGTCACCAACACGATTGGATCGTGTGGAATTGCATCAGGACCTAACTTACCTAATAAGCTCATGTGTTATTCCCCTTGAGAAGCAGTTGCATGTGCTTCAGAAGCTGAATGATCAGCGCCATGGTAGTTTGACATATAAGTATTGATCACAGATTCAAACAAACCTTGCTCAACAGAAGAATAGTAAGTCACAGGGTGTGGCTTAGTCGGATAAGGACCTTCTGCTTTAGCAGTCGCAGCAAGTTTCTTCTCTAAGTCAGTTCTTGCAGTTTCATTCATCACTTTGATTTGGTGCGCAGAGCGGTTACCGTCACGTAAAGTAGCAAATTCAGCTTTGTCTAAAACAGTTTTTTGAACTGCTTCTGGATTTACTGAAGTACCTTTACCTGCTTTAACACTTGCAACCCATTCAGCAAATTGAGCATCAGTCACAGCATGTGCACGGAAGCGCATTTGTGAGAAGCCATAGCCAGAATAGTTAGAAGAGAAACCACGATATCCTTCAGCAGGACTTGTTTCATCTGATAATAAATGAAGATGAGTCTGCATGCCCGCCATTGCGTAGATTTGACCACTTAGCGCAGGAATGAAGAAAGAGTTCATTGTAAAGTTAGATGTTAAACGAAGGTTTACAGGAGTTTTTTCCGGGAAACGTAATTCGTTTACAGTCGCAATGCTTTGCTCTGGATAGATGAAGATCCATTTGAATTGTTCTGCAATAACTTGAACAGTTAATGGCGCTTTATCAGATTCAAGTGGTTTGTATGGATCGTACTTGTGTGAACCAACCCAAGTTAGAACCGCTAGAATACCAATAATAATCACAGGAATACCCCAAACTACAATTTCAATTGCAGTAGAGTGTGCCCATGTAGGTTTATAGTCTGCATCTTTATTTGACGCGCGATATTTCCAACCAAACCACAAAGCCATAATGATTGATGGGATTACCACCAATAACATTAGGTAAATCGCAGTCATCATCAGGCTACTTTGACCTGCTGCTACTGGACCTTTTGAGTTTAGAAGTACTAGATCACCACCGCAACCTGTTAACAGTGCGGCCATCATTGATAAAGACAATACAGCTAATGTCGTTTGTCTCATTTTACAACCTCGGTGAAGAGTCCCATTCCCTAATTAAATATGGGATAGCGATTAAAGTGTCTGATATGTTCAAGCTTTAATGTTCAAATTAAACTAAAAATCTTGAAATCATCGGACACCGCTACGTTGTAGGGCATTATGCCTTATATCTATGAACTAAGCTATATCTAAAGGTGCTTTAAATGACTGTAATAAAAACCAATTTTGTTAGTCGGAATTAATTATATTTATAAATTTTTATTTGAAATATCAAGGCAGTGAAGGGTAACAAGGACATTATTATGCCCTTGTGTATTTTCGGTAACTTATTGCTTTACAACTTTGGTTTTAGCAAGTTTGTCATGCAAGGTTTGACGATTTTTGTTAAAGCTAAACGCATAATCGATAATAGAAAAGAATGGCAGTAAATAAAACGTTGGTAAAATAAACAAAACACTGCGTAAAGTGAATCCACGCATTAATGAAACCTTTTCATTTGTGTTTACATCTACAATTTTAATCTTTGCTAAACGTTTACCAATACTTTGACCATGTTTAGCCAATAAAATTGCTTGAATTGCGAGCATACTAACAATGTAAATACCAACAGCAATCCAAGCTTCATTTGGAATGAGTTGAAATAATTCCGATTGAACTTTGAGTGCTTGTTCTGAAGTTGTAGCTGCTTGCATTTTCTGTTGAATTTCAGTTAGAGCAGTGAATTGAGTTTGGTTTAAGAAAAATGAAGGGATAACCGCAGCAGGAATCCAAAGTAGAATATCTAAGCCTTTAGCCAATGCACGTGAACCAATTGATGCAAGTTCAGGCTCAACTTTTTTATTCACGCTAATATTGTGAATACTTGGGTTTTGATAAGTTTGTTGTGTTTTATCAAAATTTGGTACAGATGGTGGTGCTATATAACCAGCAGGTTCGTACACAAGTTTACCTTGTGTGAGTTCGCCCAATGCTTTCCATTCAACCATACCTTCGTGCCAAGCTAAATCCGTAAGTAGAATTTGTTGGCTCGCGAGCATTTGATTAACTTGTTCAACAGTATATGGACCAGCTTGTTGATTATTTCGTGCCAAATAAATCTGCATAAATTTTAAATCTCAAAAACGTGCTAAGAGTATAAATGAAAAAAGACCCTAATTAGGGTCTTTTTTTAACACAGATTCTTATGCTTGTTGAGCTTTTTCTTTCTCAGATAAGAAGAACCAAGTTTCAAGCACTGAGTCTGGGTTTAAAGAAACAGAGTCAATACCTTGTTCCATTAACCATTTTGCTAGATCAGGATGGTCTGATGGACCTTGACCACAAATACCTACGTATTTGCCTGCTTTACGACATGCTTGAATAGCCATAGAAAGAAGTACTTTCACAGCGGCATCACGCTCATCGAATAGGTGAGAAACAATACCAGAGTCACGGTCTAAACCAAGAGTTAATTGAGTTAAGTCGTTTGAACCGATAGAGAAACCATCGAAGTGTTCAAGGAATTGTTCAGCCAATAATGCGTTCGTTGGAAGCTCACACATCATGATCACTTTAAGACCATTTTCGCCACGTTTTAAGCCATTAAGTGCTAATAACTCAATTACGCGTTTAGCTTCAGCAACTGTGCGTACGAAAGGAATCATGATTTGGATATTTGTAAGACCCATTTCATCACGTGCTTTTTTCAATGCACGGCATTCAAGTTCGAAGCAGTCACGGAAGTTATCTGAAACGTAGCGGCTAGCACCACGGAAACCAAGCATTGGGTTTTCTTCTTCAGGTTCGTATAACTTACCGCCAATTAAGTTTGCGTATTCGTTTGACTTAAAGTCAGACATACGAACAATTACTGGTTTATCAGCAAATGCAGCAGCAAGCGTTGAAATACCTTCTACTAATTTCTCTACATAGAAATCGATAGGAGAAGAGTAGCCCGCAGTACGCGCCATTACAGCAGCACGAGTTTCGCGAGGTAAGCTTTCAATGTTAAGCAATGCTTTAGGATGCACACCAATCATACGGTTGATGATGAACTCTAAACGAGCAAGACCAATACCGGCGTTTGGAATTTGAGCAAAAGAGAATGCGCGATCTGGGTTGCCAACGTTCATCATTACTTTGAACGGAAGGGGCGGCATAGATTCAACAGAGTTGCGTTGAATTTCGAAGTCTAAAGCACCTTCGTAAATAAAGCCTGTATCACCTTCAGCACATGAAACTGTAACTTCTTGACCATCTGTCAAAATTTCAGTTGCATTGCCACAACCAACAATTGCAGGAACGCCAAGTTCACGTGCAATAATTGCAGCGTGACAAGTACGACCACCACGGTTTGTGATAATCGCAGCAGCGCGTTTCATTACTGGTTCCCAATCTGGATCTGTCATGTCAGATACAAGAACGTCACCGTCTTGTACTTTATCCATTTCTTTGATGTCAGTAACAATACGAACTTTACCAGAACCGATACGTTGACCAATTGAACGACCCTCACAAAGAACAGTACCTTTTTGTTTTAATAGGTAGCGTTCCATTGTGCCGACATTTTCACGGCTTTTTACAGTTTCAGGACGTGCTTGAACGATGTAGATTTCACCGTCATCGCCATCTTTAGCCCATTCGATGTCCATTGGAGCACCGTAATGGTTTTCGATAATAAGAGCTTGCTTAGCAAGTTCTTGTAGTTCGTGGTCATTTAACGCAAATTGTTGACGATCTGCTTTTTCAACATCAACGATAGAAACTGATTTGCCTGCAGAAGCATCATCGCTATAAATCATCTTTTGGTGTTTAGAACCCAAATTACGACGAAGAATTGCGTGTTTACCTGCATTTAAAAGCGGTTTAGAAATATAGAATTCGTCAGGGTTAACTGCACCTTGAACAACCATTTCACCCAAACCGTAAGAAGCTGTAATAAATACAGCATCACGGAAACCAGATTCAGTATCTAGTGTAAACATTACACCAGCAGCACCAGTTTCAGAGCGAACCATACGCTGAATACCCGCAGACAATGCAACAACATCGTGTGCAAAGTTTTGGTGTACACGGTAAGAAATAGCGCGATCGTTATATAACGATGCGAAAACTTCTTTAATTGCGATAAGTACGTTGTCGATACCGCGAATGTTTAGGAATGTTTCTTGCTGACCTGCAAACGATGCATCTGGTAAATCTTCCGCTGTTGCAGAAGAGCGTACCGCAACTGCAATGTCAGGATTACCATTTGAAAGCGCTTCAAAGGCAGTACGAACTTCTTTTTCAAGTTCAGCTGTCAGAGGAGTGTCGACAATCCATTGACGAATTTTTGCGCCTGTTTCTGCAAGAGCAATTACATCCTCAACATTGAGTGCTGCAAGCTCTGCATTAATTTTAGCGTTTAGGCCACTTTGCTCGAGAAATTCACGATACGCCGAAGCTGTAGTTGCAAAACCACCAGGGACAGATACACCAGCGTTAGATAGGTGGCTGATCATTTCGCCTAATGATGAGTTTTTCCCACCAACTAGCTCAACGTCATGTTTCCCTAATTTTTCTAGACCAATTACGCGCGCTTCCAAAGTTGTTACTCCACTTTTGCAGTATTAATCACTATCTTGGCATGAGATTATAACAAAATACTTAGTAATTTGGTTGAACTAAGCTACAGTCATGTAAGATGGCTTACTATAAAGATTTAATAGCACTAAGACAAATGTTTCGGGAGAATTTTAATGTCGGAAGAAAAACAAATTAAGCGTAGTGTTTTCTTTGTTTCAGATGGTACAGCAATTACCGCTGAAACACTTGGACACTCACTATTAGCGCAGTTTCCGCATGTTAATTTTGACATACATATTATTCCTTATATTAGTTCAGAAGAATCGGCAACAAATGTCGTTGCTGAAATTAATGAATGTGCAAAAAGAGATGGTCAAAAGCCTTTGGTGTTCGATACATTAGTAGACCCGTATGTTCGAGACATTATTAATACTGCAGATGCTATAAATCTTGATGTTTTTGAAGGTCTTATTAGTAAATTGTCTGATGAGTTAGGCACAGAACCTACAACTTTAGTCGGGCAAACACATGCTGTAACAGATTCAGAGTCTTATAAATCTCGTATTGATGCTGTTCATTTTGCTTTAGATAACGATGATGGCGCTAGAACACGTCATTACGATAAGGCAGATTTGATTTTAATTGGGGTGTCTCGTTCGGGTAAAACACCAACATCAATTTACTTGTCATTACAATTTGGTATACGTGTAGCGAACTATCCTTTAACGGAAGAAGACCTCGATGACAACCGTTTACCAGCCGTTTTAAAAGAGCATAAACATAAGCTTTTTGGTTTAATGATTGATGCAGAGCGTTTGGTAGCAATACGTTCAGAGCGTAAGGCGAATAGTCGTTATGCAAGTTTCAGCCAGTGCCAAATGGAACTTCGTGCAATTGAAGGCATTTATATTTCAGAAGGTATTAAATATTTAAATGTATCTGAAATGTCTATTGAAGAAATTTCTACACGTGTGCTTCAGATGACTGGATTAAAACGTCGCATTAGTTAAAACAGTTGTTGTATTTAAAAAAAAGAGCCAAGTATTGGCTCTTTTTTATTAGAAATAATGAGTAAATAATCACAAAAAAATATAATAAAAATTGAGTTTTGCTCAGAAAATTTTAATTTTCATTAAAAGTAGTGATGATTAAATCGGCTGAAAAGCTTATACCATCAATGCTTTGTATGTTTGATGATGAAATTTTTTGAATAGGCCATGCGCTTAAAACACAATTTTCACGTTGTAAAGCAGCATAATAACTATCCGATTTTAGAAATACTTTAGGCAAATTGGCGCTATTAGGTGTAAGTAAATTTCTTAACCAAGGTGCTGTTATTTGAGATTCTAAAAAGCGTAATGACAATAATGTTTTAATTCTATTGTTAAATAAGCGACGATTTTTAATTAGAAGAGGGTGACTAATTAAGCGATTAATGCCTTTATCTGTTTTAGGTAAAATATAACGAGGTGTAATTTGAAAAACTTTTACATGATTTGCAGAGAGTGAAATATTTTCTAAATGTGAAACTGTATGTTGATCGGTGCCAATAATTGCAACATTCAGTTGGTCAAAACAGTAATTTACAATATCTTTAGATGAAATTATTGGAGCTTGAAAGTCTAAAAAATCTTCCTGTTGGTTTTGAAAAGACGACAATATTTCTCGCTGACTTTTGTATGCCATGCCAATTCCCCTAGAATCATTATTTTTTGAATTTTGGTTTTGGTTAATATTTATACAATGATTTGACGCATTCGGAAATTCTTTTTTTAATAGGATATAAGCATGAAAAAACAAAGGCTTATGTTTTTTCATAAGCCTTATAGAGAAATGACGTTCTATTGATTTTTTAGATGGATAAGATGCTCGAAATTTTCTAATCTTTTGTCTGTGTCATAAATATCACAAGTAAAGATAAATTCATCAACATTATATTGCGCCAAGATTTTTTCTAAGCCTGCTTTTACTGTTTCTATGCTACCAATTTGTGCCATTGCATAAAAATTATCGACGGACATTTTTTCAGAAACAGACCATAAGCCATTCATACTCTCAACAGGTGCTTTAAGTTTTAAACTTTGACCACGTAATAAGCCTAATACACGTTGATATGCACTGGTTGCTAAATAGTTTGCTTCTTCATCTGTTCGAGCAACAACAGTTGGAATGCCCATAGAAACATAGGGTTTATCTAAATATTCAGAAGGTTGGAAATTATCTCTATATAGCTGTATCGCTTGACCTAGCATGCGTGGGGCAAAGTGAGATGCAAATGAATAGGGAAGTCCTAAACGTGCAGCAAGTTGTGCGCTAAACAAACTTGAACCTAAAAGCCAAACAGGTACATTTGTGTTTTGACCTGGTGTAGCAACAATACGTTGATTTGGTTGTGCTGGTTTGAAATAGCTAAGAATTTCTAAAACATCTTGTGGGAATTGATCTTCGGTTTCTTGGCGACCACGTCTTAATGCGCGCATAGTCACTTGATCTGTACCAGGTGCACGACCCAAACCAAGTTCTATTCGATTTGGATATAAAGTTTGCAAAGTACCAAATTGTTCTGCAACAACAAGGGGAGCATGATTAGGTAGCATAATGCCGCCAGAACCGACTTTTAAAGTTGAAGTGTTCGCAAGAAGATATCCGAGCAAAACGGCAGTTGCTGAACTTGCAATGCCATCCATATTGTGGTGTTCCGCAAGCCAAAGTCTTTCATAACCAAGCTTTTCAGCATGTTGTGCAAGTTCTAATGCATGATGTAAAGAGAATTGAACTGACTTATCATCACGAACGGGAACAAGTTCAAGAATAGAAAATTTAATATCTTGCAATGAACGCATGATGTATTCCAAAAAGAGAAACTGACTTCATCATACGGTGTGAAAAGAGGTTTGTATATCGAAAAAAAACGATATATTGTTTTTAGCTGTAACTAAATAAAAAAAGCATCCGAAGATGCTTTATAAATGAATTAGCGATTTCCGTTTTTATACCAACCGTTATGGCGACCATTGTCTTTACGATATTTACGGTCGTTATAGCGGTAATCGTTGTATTTGTAATTATTGTCACGACGATCATAGCGGTCATCATAGCGACGATCTTCACTTACTTTTTTACCTAAAACTGATCCACCTGCAGAACCTGCTGCTGCACCAATATAACCACCATTTGTACCACCCATACTTTTACCAACAGTATAACCACCTGCACCACCTAAAGCACCACCAATAATTGCACCATTGCGGTCGCGTTTACTAGAAGATGCAGCAGCACCTGCGCCACCACCAATCGCGGAGCCAATCATTGCACCAGTTTGTCCACCCATGTGGTTGCCAATTGCTGCACCAACAAGACCGCCTAAACCAGAACTTATTGCAACACGAGTGTTATTGTCTGCTTGTGCGTTTGACATTGTTATTGCTGACGTTGCAATTACACTTGCGATTAAGATTGACTGAATTTTCATGAGTTTACTCCATACGAAGCATTATTTATCGATTAAGAATAATGTAATAAATGACTACGGGAAAATGATGGAGAGAACTGCAAACACAGTGTTTAATTGTTAAAAAATACTTTATATTTCTCCTTAATTTGTCTTAAATTACTTTAATTTCAGAAATAAAAAAAAGCACCCGAGGGTGCTAATGGAGAACTGTCTAAATCAAAAGGTAAAATTAACGACGCTTACGGTTATGTTTTTTCCATTTGCTGTTTTTTGAACTTGAGTATTGTTTGTCTTTAGAAATTTTATTACCTAAAGCTGCGCCACCCGCTGCACCTAGAGCAGAACCAACATAGCCGCCATTTGTACCGCCCATGCTTTTACCAACGGTATAACCAGCACCGCCACCTAAAGCACCACCAATTGCAGATTCTGTACGGTTACGTCGATCACTTGCTACTGCAGCACCACCAGCACCGCCTAAAGCTGCGCCAAGCGTTGCGCCTGTGTTACCACCCATATTTTTACCAATTGCCGTACCTGCGACACTACCTAATGCACTTGCAGCTGCAACACGAGTTGTACTATCTGCTTGTGCTGTCATTGCAAACATTGAAGAAGCTGCAAAAGTTGCGCTTAATAAAATTGCATTAAGTTTCATGGTATCTCCGTATCCTTATGGATTTGAATATTTATCTTGATGAGTAATTTAGCAAAGGGATTACTTCACAATATGAAGAGATGCGAGTGCTTTTAAGCAGTTTAGTTTCTACATTGTTGCGCTTTGTTAATTAGCACGTGAAAGGTGAAGTAAATATGAAGAAATGCGATTAAGAAGTAAGCAAGTTGGAAAAAGGTGATTAATAATGAAGTTTAAAGCGTAAAAAATTCTACAATTATTTTATTAAAGTAAAGATTTTTTCAGAATAAGCATTTCATTATGTATAGATACATACTTTGCTTATATACAAGTTAAATATGTCATTTACATCAAAGAATCGTTAAACTAAGCGCAATTTTTATTATGCCGATCTTGTTATAAAAACAAGTTGTGGCTTTTGTATTGAGATATTTAAAAAAATGAAAGAATCGTTACGTTTACGATTAGATCAGCTTTGTGACCGTCATGAAGAGTTAGAGGCGTTACTGGTTGATGTTGAAGTTATTTCGGATAATAAACGTTTCCGAAATTTGTCACGCGAGCATAATGACTTAACAGAAATAACG
Organism: Acinetobacter faecalis; assembly: GCF_034187745.1. Taxonomy (NCBI): domain Bacteria; kingdom Pseudomonadati; phylum Pseudomonadota; class Gammaproteobacteria; order Moraxellales; family Moraxellaceae; genus Acinetobacter; species Acinetobacter faecalis. Next base: position 48,111 of record NZ_JAXHPF010000003.1, read on the forward strand.
AATGTTTGGAAAAAATATACGCAAGCGGAAAAAGATATTGTTACCGCAAGTGAAATGCTAGCCGATCCTGATTTTAAGGAAATGGCGCAAGAAGAGATTCAAGAAAATAAAGCGATTATTAGTCAGCTTGAAGAAGATTTAAATATCTTAATGATTCCAAAAGATCCAAATGATGCAAACTCTGCGTATTTGGAGGTTCGTGCTGGAACAGGTGGTGATGAAGCCGCTATTTTCTCAGGCGATTTATACCGCATGTATAGTAAATATGCGGAATCTCAAGGTTGGAGTTTAGAAGTTTTATCTGAGAACCATGGCGAACATGGCGGTTATAAAGAAATCATTTGCCTGATTAATGGTGAAGGTGTTTATGGTCGTTTAAAGTTTGAAAGTGGCGCGCATCGTGTGCAACGTGTTCCTGCGACAGAATCGCAAGGTCGTGTTCATACATCTGCATGTACAGTTGCTATTTTGCCTGAAATTGATGTTGATACTACTGTTGAAATTAACCCATCTGAATTGCGTATTGATACTTACCGTGCTTCGGGTGCTGGTGGTCAGCATATTAACAAAACAGACTCTGCTGTTCGTATTACCCATTTACCAACAGGTACAGTGGTGGAATGTCAGGATCAACGTTCTCAGCATAAAAATAAAGCCAAAGCGATGGCTTTGTTAGTATCACGTTTAGAGAATGCCAAACGTGCTGTTGCTGATGCTGCAACTTCTGAAATGCGCCGTGATTTAGTAGGTTCAGGTGATCGTTCAGAGCGTATTCGTACTTATAACTATTCCCAAGGTCGTATGACAGATCATCGTATTAATTTAACTTTATATAAGTTAGATGCTGTAATGGAAGGTGATTTAACAGAACTTTTAGATAGTTTACATCGTGAATATCAAGCAGATCAGCTTGCAATGCTAGCTCAACAGAATGGTGGTTAAGTGAATATTGGACAGGCTTTAGCCTTACGTGGTGAACCAGAAAGTTACGAGCGCCAAGAAAATGCTTGGTTGCTTGAACACATCACAAAAATTGATTCATTTGACTTGGTCATGAAAAAGGCACAAGAGCTAACAGCTGAGCAAGAAAAAGCATATACATCTGCGCTTGAGCGAATTGCAGCAGGCGAGCCTTTAGCTTATGTAACGGGGTCTCAGCCATTTTGGACTTTAGACTTAAAAGTAACGAAAGATACTTTAGTACCACGTCCAGATACGGAAGTTTTAGTTGAAACTGTTTTAAAACTGGATTTACCTGAAGATGCTCGAGTTGCAGATTTAGGTACAGGAACAGGCGCAATTGCATTATCGCTTGCTTCTGAACGTTCTGAATGGAAACTTGTGGCTTCAGATATTTATGAGCCAACGTTAGAAGTTGCGAAATTTAATGCAGAAGAACACGACATTGAAAATGTTGAGTTTGTATTGGGTTCGTGGTTAAAACCATTTGGACGTCAATTTTTTGATGTGATTGCATCAAATCCTCCTTATATTGATGCCAATGATGCACATATGAAGGATTTAGCTACAGAACCAGAACGTGCTTTAGTTTCGGCTAAAAATGGTTTAGCAGATATTGAAGAAATTATTGTTCAAGCGAAAAAACATTTAACTGTAAATGGTTGGGTTGTTCTTGAACATGGTTATGACCAAGCAGATGCAGTTCAACATTTGTTTAGACAAGCAGGTTATAAACAAGTGCGAACAGTGAAAGATTATGGCGGAAATGATCGAGTTACATTAGGCTGCTGGCCACATTAATTTATAATAAATATGAAATAAAAAAGCGACTTTGAAAAGTCGCTTTTTTATGTGCTAAATAAATTACATTGGATAATCTTTTAAGCTATCAAATACTTCTACTTTAGAAAAAGCATCTGTTTCCATAGCTAAATAATATGCCACAATTTTAGCAGTACTTTCTAAATGAGTTTGAGTTAATGCTTCACCTGCAAGCAAAGCTTGAATTTCGTTTTGTTGTAAATCTAAAGCAATTGCAGTTTCTTGTGCTTGAGGCTGTGCAAAGAAATTCGCAATTATCGATTTAAGATCATTTTCAGACGTATTTTGAATATTCTGATGTAACTCATTTTCGATAGAGTCGGCTTTTGAAAAGAAAAATTGCGAAAAGTTTTGAACCAGATTTTGTTCAAATAGATCAATCATCTTAGACATGGGAGTACCTCTAGGGCAGGTTGATTTAGAAAATCGGATTAAGCAAATGCTTTAAATTGAGTGAAAATTAATCTATTAAGGCTGTTTATACAATATGGAAGCGATGAACGTTCAGTTCATTAAAATATGAAAGTAAGTCTATTTAGTTATCTATTTTTTAGATATGTAATTACAATGGAGTGATAGGTGTTGCTATTGTCATTACAAAATTTATTTTTAGTTGGCATTCAAGCTGTAAAATCATCATGCATTATTAATGCAAGTTTAATTAGATGCTGAGAATCAGTTTTAGAGCCAGAATCTTTAAGATATAAATTTTAAAGATTAAATTGAATTTAATGAAATATTTGTAAAAATAGAGCAGACTTTAGATGCATTATTTGTATTATCTTCCATAAACTTGGCTGAGTAATTGTTTTGACAGAAATATTCGATTCAAATTTAGAGCTTTCAGATGCAGAAATGCACTTATATTCACGTCAAATTTTACTTGATGGTTGGGATATTGAAGCTCAAGAAAAGTTAAAACTTGCCAATGTTTTGATTGTAGGCTGTGGTGGTATTGGGTGCACAACAGCAGAATTGCTTGCGCGTGCAGGTGTGGGTAAAATTACCTTAATAGATTCAGATACAATTGAAGTAAGTAACTTACAGCGCCAAATTGCATATACAGAACAAGATGTTGGTTTTTATAAGGCAGAAATTCTTGCAAAGCGTTTACAAGCAATTAATCCATTTATTGAAGTTCGTGCAAAACTAGAAAAGTTAGTTGAATTAAACAGTGAATTGTTAATTTCTCAGCAAGACCTTGTGCTAGATGGTTGTGATAATTTTAGTACACGTTATTTAGTAAATGCTGTTTGTCATCAGTTTTCAGTACCTTTAATTAGTGCTTCAGCAATTGGATTTCAAGGTCAACTATTTATGGTAGAGGGCGAATCAGCTTGCTACGAATGTTTATTCCCAAAAGAAGATCATGCGAATGAAAGTTTAAGATGTGCTGATTCAGGGGTTTTAGCGACAACACCCAACGTTATGGCAAGTTTGCAGGCTCATCATGCATTACTTTATTTAGGTTTAGGTTTATCACCATTAAAAGAGAAGTTATTACTTTGGGATGGTTTAAGCATGAAACAACGTATCGTTAATTTTCAAATTGATGAAAATTGTTCGACATGTCAGGTAATTTAATCCTGCATAAGTTCAAAATTTTGCTACACTCGGTGCAATTATTTTTTCCTAAGACATTATGAAAAAGAAAATTTTGTTAGATGGACTTAAGTCAGTTGCTCGGATGGGTGAAACTGCGGTTGTTGCTGCTAAAGCAGGTATTAAATACGCAACTGAAAAACCAAGTAACGCAAAATTAATGCGTGAAACTTTTGAATCTTTAGGTTCAACTTATATTAAGTTAGGGCAGTTTATTGCCAGTACGCCATCACTCTTTCCGCGTGAATATGTAGACGAATTTCAAGGTTGCTTAGATCAAACACCAAAACTGCCATTTAGCTACATTGAAGGTGTTTTAGCATCTGAATTTGCAGGGCGCGATTTAGGTGATATTTTTGCCTCTATCGATGAAACGCCACTTGCATCTGCTTCAATTGCACAAGTTCATGCTGCTAAATTAGTGAGCGGTGAAGATGTTGTCATTAAAGTTCAAAAACCTGGTGTAGAAACTATTCTTTATACAGATTTAAATGTATTACATTGGTCTGCAAAAATTTTAGAAAAAGTTGTTCCAAAAGTGAAGTTTGCTTCACTAGCAGATATTGTTGAAGAAATTAAAAACCGTATGGTTCGTGAAGTCGACTTTATTGAAGAAGCGAAAAATATTGATGATTTTGTTCAATATTTAGAACTTACGCAAAATAAAGCCGCAACAGCACCAAAGGTCTATCACCAATACTCAACACGCCGTGTGTTGACCATGCAACGTTTATTTGGTGTGCCATTAACAGACTTTAACGTTGTAAAAAAAGTATCAAAAGATCCATCTCAAGTTTTAATTACAGCCATGAATACATGGTTTGGTAGCTTGATGATGTGTAATAGTTTTCATGCTGATTTACACGCAGGAAACCTGATGCTACTTGAAGATGGTCGTGTTGGCTTTATCGATTTTGGGATTGTTGGACAGCTAAAACCTGAAGTTTGGACAGCATGTATTGCATTTATGGATGCGTTGCAAAAAACTGATTTTCCATTAATGGCTGAAAATATGCTGAAAATGGGGATGACGGATCGAGAAATTGACACCAAAGTTTTAGCGGATGATTTAGAGCGTCTATTTAGTGGTGTATTACTTGCAGATCCACAAGAAATTTTGTCGTCAAATCCTGCCGATTTAAATGACATTATGATGGATATGGTTGCTGTTGGTGAACGTCATGGAATTCGCTTCCCACGAGATTTTGCTTTGCTCTTTAAACAAATGCTGTATTTTGATCGCTTTATGCGCATTCTAGCGCCATATACAGATATTTATGCAGACCAACGTTTACAGATGGTGCAAACTATAGACCCAAATCTTTTATTAAAACATTAATAAAGATTTAATTTAGTTATAAGGTTGAGTTATGGATGCAATCATCATTGAAGGCTTAAAAGTGGATACCGTAGTTGGATGTTTCAATTGGGAACGTCAAATTATTCAACCACTCATGCTTGATTTGACTTTGCAAACAAATCTTGAACAGGCTTCAAATTCAGATGAACTTGAAGATACTATGAACTATGCTGAAATTTGTGAAATTTCAGCAAAAGTGATTCAAGAAGCTCAACCAAAATTGATTGAACATGCTGCAAAATTGGTGATAAATGCATTATTTACACAATTTTCAGCAATTGAATCAATCATCATCACGATCCGTAAGCCTGCAATTATCCCGCAAGCCAATTCTGTAGGAATTCGTCTTGAACGACACCGAAACGATTTTCGCGCTAGCATTAGCGAGTAATTTCGAGCCTGAATTTAATTTTAAAAAAGCCTATAACAGAATCCTAACGCTAGGTGATGTTCAGTTTTCTAATATTTATTTAATACCATGTCGTGATGGTGTTGGTGATGATTATTGGAATTCTGCATGTTTAATTAAAAGTAAATATGCTGTAGATGAAATTCTATCTATTTTAAAAAAAATGGAAGAAGAGTCGAATCGTGTACGACCATCTCATAAAATTTCATTAGATGTCGATTTAATTGCATGGGGAACGCAATTAGATGGTATGCAATTTAATCCGAAAAAATTACCTTTGGCTTTAGATGTGAAAGTTCCAATGTCAGATATTTGGCATAATTCTTTGTTTGAATCTCCTAATACTTCATATCCAAAAATTCAAAATTGATATATCATATGAAAAATGTGACTTATTACGCATTAAATTAATTTTAGTGTATATTCCGTTTGTATTTAGATACATTTAAATAAAAAATTTAGATAATGAGAACGGATATGTTAAATAACACATTAAAATTAAGTTTATTAGTTGCTGCTGTAGCTGCATCTTCATCGGTATTTGCTGATAACCATACATTTTCATTAGGTTATGCACAAACTGAAGTTGAAGGCTTTACAGATTTAAAGGGTATTAATGCTCAGTATCGCTACGAATGGGATTCCCCATTTAGCTTATTAGCATCTGTATCTTATATGGAGCGTAAAGCGACTATGGTTGATGCTCCAGATGAAATTTATAAAACAAAAGTAGAGTACACATCATTTTTATTAGGTCCAGCTTATCGTTTTAATAATGTTGTAAGTGCTTACGCGCTTGTTGGTGTTGCTAAGATTGATTCAAAAGATGATGAATATGATGATGTTGGTTTTGTTGAATCTGAGAGTAACTCAGCAACAGAATTAGCTTACGGTGCAGGTGTTATTGTTAATCCTATTCAAAATTTATCAATTAATGTGGGTTACGAAGGTTCTAAACTAACAAGTAAAAATTCTGATAAGCAAGCATTTAACGGCTTTAATGTAGGTGTTGGCTACCGTTTTTAAGATTTAGAATATTTAAAAAGGCTCAGAAATCTGAGCCTTTTTTGTATTGATAAATAAGGGATTATTTGATGGCTTATAAAAACAAGAAACCCTTAAAAAAATAAGATTTATTTGTAAAACTCATAACTATTATCAATTAATCAAGTTTTAAAATGAAAGTACTTATGTTAACTTTAATGTAATGCTTAATTGTTTTTTAATAATATCTAATTAATTGGGCAGTTTTTTACAATAATTTTAGGATATAACATGTTAGTTAAAAATATTAGTCTGGGTTTACTATTGGGTTTTGTTGCTTCAACTTCTGCTATGGCCGCAACACATACTGTTTCATTGGGTTATGGCCAGTCAAAAATTAATGAAAGTGAAGGGCTAAAAGATTTAAAGGGTGTTAACGTTCAGTACCAATACGAAACCCAATCTCCATGGGGCGCAGTTGTTTCATCTTCTTATCTTACTGGGGATGAAACACTAGCAGCTGATGATGGGCGTGAGAAAATTGATGGAAAATATTTTTCACTTTTAGCTGGTCCATCGTATCGCTTTAATGAGTATGTGAGTACATATGTACTTGCTGGTTTTTCCCATATTAAAGCAGAAGTAGATGAGCTTGATTTTGATGGTACATATCATTCAAATACAAAAAACTCTGAAACGGGTTTTGCTTATGGCGTTGGTCTTACTGTAAATCCTATTCAGAATATCGCGATTAATGTGGGTTATGAAGGAACTAATGTAGACAGTACTAGATTTAACGGCTTCAACGTAAGCGTTGGTTACCGTTTCTAAGTCCAAGAAGATTTAAAAAAGGCTCAAAACATTGAGCCTTTTTTTATATATTGATTATGAATTTATTGGGTTTATGATTTGTTTTGAGATTTGGATTGAAATGAAATGAAAAGAATAGGAATGATATTTGAATCGGTAAATGATTTATTTGTCTAAGGATTGAACTATTTTGGAAATTAAAGGTTTATTCATTTTCTAAACAGTGGTACAAATAAAAATAAAGTGTTCAGTGAAAGTAGGTACATCTTATGAAAACCACAGTAAAGTATGTTGTATTAAAAAGTTTAGATTACCAATTAGGAACGCCATTATTTCAGGAAGAAATTGATGCAGATTCACAATATTTTGATCAAATTCCTGCTGTTATTTCGTTTCAAAATCATCAGTTTAAAGTAAAGTCAAAAGAACAAAAGCGAGTTTATTTAGCTGAAGAGCAAGAAGAAATGCAAACAATTATCGTAAAAGTTATTTCACAAGTTTAAGTTTCATACTTTTCATTTGAATTAAAAAGCTCGCATCTGCGAGCTTTTTAATATATTCAGTAATTAGATAGTAATTTGTTCAGTTTTGCTGATTAAGATAGCTGTAAAAATTGGTACACCAAAACTTGGAAGCATCAGTAAAATCCAAAATTCCACAAGGTTGTGGTCACTCAATGCTTTTATGAGAATAGTACCAACAACAAGAACTAAGGCTAAACAGCTTGCAAATAATACAAAGAATTTTTTAAGCATAAAATAATTCCATAAAATATTTAAGGATTTAATTACTATACGCCTAAATGAATAGAAATACATCTGAATATGCTTAAAAGAAGGGCAGTATTTTTAAATCAATAATATGATGAAGTTCTTGTTTCATAATACGTAAATTAAAATATTTTGTATTTTATGTCGTTAATTGGTTATTCATATCTCATGTATTACTGATATCTAGATGTCTGTATAATATTTAAATTAGTTTAAATATTCATACCTTATGTGAATATTGATGAGAAACACTTTGGGATTATATTTTAGTGAAAGCACTTCCAATTCAGCATAAATTAGGTGCATTTTACTTTTTTTATTATGCAATTGTTGGCACATTTATGCCTTTTTGGGGCCTTTATTTAGAAGATCAGGGTTTCAATTTTCAAGAAATAGGCTTGTTATCATCAATTGCTATTATCACACGGTTTTTTGCACCATTTATTTGGGGATGGATTGCAGATAAATCGGGTAAAAGAATGTTGTTGGTTCGTATTGCAACTTGGATGGAAGCTTGTGTTTGGTTTATGATTTTTATTATTCCAAATAGCTTTCAATCTATTGCATTACTTATGCTTATTTTTAGTTTTTTTCAAAATGCAATTTTGGCGCAATTTGAAGGTGTTACTCTATTTTGGCTGGCAGAAAAACGAACTGAGCTGTATGGTAAAGTGCGTAAATGGGGCTCTGTTGGTTTTATTGTTGGTGTATTTGGCATAGGTGCTTTATTAGAAATTATTTCAATTTCTATGTTGCCAATTTTATTATTATGTATCGCTTTTTTAGCATTCATTTGGTCATTTACAATTAAGGAACCGAGTGAAGCACCAGTATCTCAAAAAAAATTAGAACCTTTAATTCCAATATTAAAAAATCCTATTGTTTATTCATTTTTCATTATTGAATTTATAATGCTTTTTTCACATGCACCATTTTATAGTTTTTATAGTAACTATTTAAATAATGCCGGTTTTCAAACTTCTGTTATTGGATTTTTATGGGCAGCTGGCGTAATTGCTGAAATTATCATGTTCGCATATGCAAATGTATTTTTAACACGTTACTCATGGCGAACATTGGTTTGTGTTTGCTTAGTAATTACAGGATTACGCTGGTGTATTGTTGGTATATTTCCCACAAATTTTAGTATGCAATTCTTAGCACAAATTATTCATGCATTTAGTTTTGGATTATTTCACATGATTGCAATGAGAATTATTTTTCAAAATTTTACAATGGGTCAGCAGGGACGAGGGCAAGCAATTTACAGTACAATGTGGGGCTTAGGTGTTGCGCTTGGTAGTTTGCTTGCAGGTCATTATTGGGAGCAAATTGGCGGTTCTGCAATATTTATAATTGCAGGACTATCTACACTTTTAGGTATATTTTTTATTAAAAAATTACCAAATAATATTATGAAGTTAGAATAAGTATAAGCACATTTTAAGCTAAAACAACGCAATTTCGACCGCTATCTTTTGCTCGATAAAGTGCTTGATCTGCAGTATTAATAAGTTGTTGTAATTCCAAACGTGATGGAAGATAAGTATGCGTAACACCCATGCTGACAGTAATTTTAATCGGGTTCTCTTGTTCAATATGAATAAAAGTTTCAGATAGTTGTACTCGAATACGCTCAGCAATCATTAATGCTTCTGCTCTATCGACATTAGATAAAAGTACAACAAACTCTTCACCGCCATGTCGGCAAAAAAGGTCTTCGCTTCTTAAGTTTTCTTTCACAATATCGGCAAATTTTTTAAGTACAATATCACCTGCGTGATGTCCGTAGTTATCGTTCAATTTTTTGAAAAAATCGATATCTAACATAAGAATACAAGCTTCTTTGTATTTTTTACTTGTTAGTCTTTGTTCGCTCAATCTAATAAAACTACGACGATTCATAGTATCTGTAAGAGTGTCATGATTGGCTAAATAATAGATTTCTTTAAATAATAGTTTGCGATTTTGACTAATAATACACAGAACAATTGTGGCTAATCCCAGAATAGCTAAGCCAATACGAATAGATGTGATTTCTTTTAGAAATGAATTGGTTGTGTCATATAAATATAAATATGACACGCTGTGATATAACGTTAGGCAAACGAAGCTATTAATAATAGCAATATTAAAGAGGCTGTAAATAGAAGCAGCCCAAACAAGTGTTGCAAGTGGATAAAGTAAAGCACCTGGTCCGTAATAAGAATGCGTTAATATCATTGAAAGTATAACAGCAATAAACGGAAATGCATCAAAAGGATTAAATGACCTTGAGCGTTTATTTATAAAAAAATGTTTAATTTCAATGAGCTTTGGAAAAGCAAGCACTAAAGGCAAAACAATAACTGCATTTAAAAATTCACCACTCCACCAATTCGTAAAATCTACTAGTAATTGGGTCTTTGACATGAATGTGCCTGGTACATAAGGAATTGTATTAACGGCAAATGTAGATCCAATTAATGTTCCTAAAATCAGCGCAAAAATATAAGGATAGATGATTTGAGGCCCATCTTTGAAATATTTAAATTGGTTTTGAATATAAACCAATATACTGATTGTACTAAGCACAGCAACAAAGTTAGTCATTGTTAATATGAATGCCAAAGCAAGACCATTCCCAGTAAGAAGATCTGCAATCATATATCCAGAGAATGCACCCCATAATGCACTTGCCGTTCGCATTCTAGGGAAGCGAATAAGTAAACCTAAGAAAACTGGATTTGCTGGCCAAAAAAATGCAGAGTAAGCTAAAGGTCGTGTAAAAATTCCAATAAGCGCCGCACTAAAAATTGCCACAGCAAAAATGACAAAGATATAGGAATGTCTTTGAATTTGCTGGCGACTTAGTTGAATTAATTTAGCTTGCAAATTTACACCTCAACAAATTATGAAACTTATATAGTTTCTTTTATTATGATGCTTTTATAAGTATTACCCAAAGATTATATTGTTAAGTGTTGAAATGCAAAATAATTTTACTAAAATTAAATTATTTGTTGGTATTTGTTTTTGTAATATATCATTTTTTTGTAAATATGATAACGTTAATATAAATGGAATAACTTTAAATCCTTATGAAAAAAATAGCGCTATTGGCATTAATTAATTTATACGGTTCTATGATTTATGCTGAAAATTTAAAATCAACTGAAGTACAACCAAATTCAAAAGCCAATTCATCTGTTACTGAAAATACCATTCGTATTCAAACTAGACCTGAAATAGTTGGACTTTGGGGGATGCACATAGCAAATAAAAATAAATGTGTGGAATATTATAATTTTAAAAGTAATAGCGAATTATTGGTTAAAAGTGGGAGTGAGTGGTCAACAGGCATTTATGACTATCAACCAACACCCGATATAAATTCTGTCTTATCAGCATTAACTTTTCAAATTCAATTTGATAATAATGCCGTCGATTGTTCAGGTATTCAAGAAGATCAAACTGGTGAAATAAGTCAATATTATGTGAAATGGAAAAATCCAAATACTTTAAGTTTATGTAATGGAGAAAACTCTGATCAATGTTTCGCAACATTAAAACGTGTTTTACCTTAACGTTTCAAATTTATATAAAAAAACCGCTCATTGATAGCGGTTTTTTTATATAGCAATTTATTTGGGATTAGAATTAGTCTTGATGACCTTCTAATTGTTTTAATAAATGCTTTTCTAAATAATGAATATCCATCGCTTTTTCACGGAAGTTTTTATCTTCTAGAATTAAGTCTTTGTGTAATGGAATATTTGTTTTAACGCCAGTTAAAATCATTTCATCTAAAGCTTGTTTCATACGAGCCATAGATGTCGCGCGATCTTTACCATGTGCAATAAGTTTAGCAATCATTGAGTCATAATATGGCGGAATACTGTAGCCATCATAAATATGAGAGTCTAAACGAATGCCTGCACCGCCTGGCGCATAGAAGTGCTCAATTTTACCTGGTGAAGGTAAGAAAGTTGTTGGATCTTCTGCATTAATACGACATTCAATTGCATGACCTTTAACTTCAACATCTTTTTGTTGGATATTTAAGCCTAGGCCACCAGCAATTAGAAGTTGCTGCTCAATAATGTCGATACCTGTTACCATTTCAGTTACAGGATGCTCAACTTGAACACGTGTATTCATTTCAATGAAGAAAAATTCACCATCTTCAAATAAGAATTCAAACGTACCAGCACCACGATATTGCATTAATTTACAAGCTTTTACACAAGCTTCTAAAATATCTGCACGTGCTTTTTCAGGTAAGTTTGGAGCAGGTGCTTCTTCAAGTACTTTTTGATGGCGACGCTGTAAAGAACAGTCACGGTCATATAAGTGAATTGCATGGCCGTTACCATCTGCAAGAATTTGCACTTCAACATGGCGAGGCTTTTGTAGGAAACGTTCCATGTAAACAGTATCATCACTGAACCACATTTCAGCATCGCGCTGAGCAGCTTGAACAGACTCAAGTAATGTATCTACGTTTTCAACAATACGCATACCACGACCACCACCGCCAGAAGCAGCTTTTACAATAAGCGGGAAGCCAATTTCTTTTGCTTCAGCTAATGCATTTTGTGGTGTTACGGCATGTGCAGAACCAGGAACTGTAGGAACACCAGCTTTACGCATTGCGGTAATTGCCGAAACTTTATTCCCCATAAGGCGAATATGTTCAGGGCGAGGACCAATGAATGTAAAACCTGAGTTTTCTACAATTTCTGCAAATTCAGCATTTTCAGCTAAGAAACCATAACCTGGGTGAATTGCATCTGCACCTGTAATTTCAGCAGCAGTAATAATCGCAGGAATGTTTAAGTAACTTTCACTACTTGCACCTGGACCAATACATACGGCTTCATCACAAAAGCGAAGATGCATAAGATCTTTATCGGCACTGGAATAAATACCAACGGTTTTAATTCCTAAAGTTTTGCAAGCTCGTGTAATGCGTAACGCAATTTCACCACGGTTTGCAATTAAAACTTTTTGCAACATTGTGAATCCCCGAGGTCTTAAGCGCGGTAGCGGAATAATGGTTGACCGAACTGAATCACTTCGCCATTTTTAACTAAAATTTCTTCAATCACGCCACTTTGAGTTGCTTCAATTGGATTCATGATTTTCATTGCTTCAATAATACCAAGTGTTTCACCAGCAGAAACAGTTTGACCTACTTTAACGAAAGTTGGTTCGCCTGGGCTTGGTGCTGTATAGAACACGCCAACCATTGGTGAAGTTTCAACTGCACCACGTGGAGATTTAGCCGCAGGTGCAGCAGGTGCTGCTGATGGTGTTGGCATAGCTGGAATCGCTGCTGCGACAACCGGATTACGACGAGTTAATGCAATCGATTGATCGCCTTCTTTAACTTCAATCGCCTGTAAGTCAGACTCAATCATCAAATCGATGAGTTTTTTGATTTTACGGATATCCATGAGACAGTATTCCTAATTTAAGATTGTGTAGAAGATTGAATTTTTTCAATAGCAAAGTCGAGGGCAGAGGCATAACCTTTTGCACCTAAACCACAAATTACGCCAACAGCTTTATCTGATAAATATGAGTGATGTCTAAATGCTTCACGTGCATGTACATTAGATAAATGAACTTCAATAAAAGGTATTGCTACCCCAAGTAACGCATCTCTAAGCGCAACCGATGTATGTGTTAGTGCTGCTGGATTAATAATGATAAATTGTGTACCGTCTTGTTTCGCTTGATGAATGCGATCCACAATTGCACCTTCCCAGTTACTTTGGAAAGTGTCTAAAGAAATAGAAGCTTTTTGTGCTTGGTTTGTGAGCTGTAAGTTGATATCTTCAAGAGTAAGATAACCATAAACTTCAGGTTCACGTTTTCCCAATAAATTTAAATTCGGTCCATGAATGACCAAAATGGTCGCACTCATTCAGCCTGCTCCAATTATAAGTTGCAAAGTTATTTTGCAAGATGTCTGCAAAGTTTGCTAATTATGGCATAAAATTCTACATTTTTTTTATAATTTCTTTTAATTGACGCAGAAGTCTTTTGCCAAAACTTGGCTATATAATGTAAATTTTGCAAGTAAATGGCAATGTTAAAAAATGACAAATTATCTATTTGTTACTAATTTTTACATTGTAGGGCAATTGGCGAAAATGATGAAATAAAATTATGTAGCCTAAGTGTATTTAATTGATTGTGATAATAATGAAATTAACAAATAAGCTTACAAAATTGATTTGATCAACAAACCTATACGATGTGTAATGATTTTATGCATAATATTTAGTCATATTTTTGCTTATAAAAAATAGCTTTGAAAGCGAATTTTAATTTGTTAATTCTTTTGTATTTTATAAATAAAGTAAATAAAATATTGGTTTAAAAGGTGTTTTTGGTTTTTTAAGCGTGAGTGAATTCATCTTTTTTTGAATGAGGAATCTAATATCGAATTTTTTAAATTTAGTTCTTATAAAAAAGTGGGCTTACGATGTAATGTCCAATTATTTTCATTTATGCTTTTTATATTTATTTTAAGATATTTTTATTTATAGAAAAGAACTGACGATTTATCTCAAATATTCGAATATTTTTAACATAAAAATATAAAATGAGAAATTGTTGGATTGGCAAAAAATACGTATTTGACATTTATCATTGAGAGTTTTAAAGCAAATTTTTGTATTTGGGGGGAAATGGAGATTTAATTTAACGTAAATCTCCATAATTAAGTTACTGTATTATTTCAATATCTGCATAATTTTTAAGTTTTTCGGCATTCATTGTGTAAATTTCATCTATAAATGAAACGCCAAAACTTCCTACAGAGATTGCTTTCTCAAAAGCTAATTTACCTGCAATTGCAAAATGAATGTGAGCCGCAATAGCCGCAATACTTGGTTTACTAACCGCACAATATGCAGCAATTAATGCACCTAAAGCACAACCTGTCGCTGTTAATTTTGGTTGTAAGAATGACCCACCATTAATTTGAATTACGGCAGGAATATCTTTTGCCACAATAAAGTCGGATTCGCCAGAAATTGCGACACAGTCAGTTTGCTGTAAAAGTACACTCGCTTGTAAATAAACATCTGCACTATTTAGTGTGCTGTCTACACCTTTAGATTGAACCTGATTTCCAGCAAGTGTGCTTATTTCAGAAGCATTGCCGCGAATTACAGTAGGGTTAAACTTAACAAGTTCATCAACTGTTTGTGAGCGCCAAGCCAAAATAGCACCATAACCAACAGGGTCAAGTACCCAAGGTTTATTATGATTTGAACAAGTTTGAGCTGTAATTTTCATTGCTTGAGTTTGTTCTGTTGTAGGTGTGCCTGTATTTATACTAATTGCACCAGAAATTTTGGCAAAACTTTCAGCTTCAAATGGGTTATCAATCATTGCAGGAGATGCACCTGCTGCTAAAAGAATATTAGCAACATAATTGGCTGCAACACTGTTGGTAATACAATGAACCAATGGTTGTTGAGCTTGTAGCTGATTCCAAGCGTCAATGACTTGTTCTAAAATTTCAGATTTTAGTTGGCTAGAATCATTCATAAGATAAATTTGACTCGTACTATTTGGGGCAAAGTAAGGTGTTATTGCGTGAAGTAATGGTCTTGATGTTTACAATTTCTGCAAAATAAAGAGACATAATCTTCTGCGTCATAATCGACAGTGAGTTCGTTGGAACCGCAGTGCATACAACGCTTGAGAGAGTAAAATTTTAAGCGAGGTTCAATTTTTTTCCATGAGCGCCAAAATGGTTGGAAAAAGATTTTTTCATCGTAGCCTAAAAATTTATAAAATAAGATTTCACTCATTTTACTTAATGGAATGTTGTAAGGACGCGGTAAAGTCGTCGTTTCCCATTTTTCTGTTAATGCACGTTCACGGTATTGTTGTAAGGTTTTTTTCAATAAATTGGTGTTAATGAAATTTTCATTTCTAGGTTTTAATGCATTTTGTTGATGTAAATATTCCAATGCATTTTGAATTAAATAATAAATCTGTCCAACGGCAAGAGATTCCATTAAGCGGTAACAGAAGCTTTGAAAACTTTGATTTCCTGCAATTTGAATGCCCCAGGTTCTGCAATAAAATTGCATAAATTGCACAATTTCTTGGTAAAGCAAAAGTTGAAGAGTATCTTTAACTTCATCTGAAGATTGAAAAGGCACACCTAATGCTAAGTTTTCATAAAACCAATTTCTTAATTGTTGCGTAACACTAAAAAGGCTAGGTTCCGAATAACCATCTAAACGTACATTTATATAGTATTGTTGTGCTGAGTCGCTAAATTCTTTAGCCACAAGAACATTATCTTTAACCAGTTGTTTAATTAAATAACTTTGAAATAAATAACTTGGGCTAATAGGGCGATATTTAAGTTGATCCCAATCAATGAATTCTTGATGTCCGGTATGTTCATCAACTAACTCATCCAAAATACCCAATAAAAACAATTTATTTAAAAAGCTAAGATGATTGAGATCATATTCAAAAACATCTTGGGTTTTTTGCTTAATTTTTCGTTGTTCTTGCTGCATTGTTTCTTTCATCAGCTTTTTACGTTCTGATGTGCATTTATCGCAATGACAATTTTGCTTGCTGTCTTGAAAGACTTTATGGAAGCAGCTTATACATTCGTGATAATTTATTTCTTTATCGAACTGTTCTGCTTCAATCCAATTCATAGATGCGCGACACAAAGGGCATTGTGTACTTTCATCAAGTTGTTTTTGGAGAATTTGAAGCATAATAATCCATAAGAAAAATTGTCTAATTGAATTATACACAAGACCTAGAGATAAAATTGTTTTTCTCTATTTTGAATGAATTTACAAGAAATTAGCATCTATTCATTAAAACTGAAAGAATGATGGTTTTAAGATTCGAACGACTGTTTACATTTGTATCGAATGTTGTTTAAACGTATCTAGAAAAACTGCTGTAAATAAAATAAATGCATTAATTTCAGTGCTTTTGTGTTGAAAAATACTGCTCAAGTCCCATATATAAAGACAGATGAATTGCAAAGACAATCTCTGTAAGTTTGAAGTATGATCGAATGACTTCACAGGAAAGTTAGAGCTAAAACAACAGTAGGATACAATATGAATATTGCGGCAAATCCAGTAGTAGAAGCAGATCAAACAATATATTTGAAAGATTATCAAAAACCATCATTCTTGGTCGATTCTATTCATTTGGATATTCAAGTTTTTGCAGATCATACCAACGTAAATTCAAAATTGGTTATGCAACGCCAAACTGCTGGTGATTTGGTTCTTTTAGGTCGTGACCTTGAACTTAAAGCGATTCGCTTAAACGGAAAAACGCTGGACAATACAGAATATTCGCTTAATTCAGAACAATTGGTTATTCAAAATGCGCCTGAAAATAGCATTATTGAAACAGAAGTTGTTATTCATCCTAAATCAAATACTATGCTTGAAGGTTTATATCAAGCAGCTTCAGATTTGTTTGTAACACAAAATGAGCCTGAAGGATTCCGTAAAATTACGTTCTATCCAGACCGTCCAGATGTTTTGTCTGTATTTACCACACGTGTAGAAGCAGACAAAAAATTCCCTGTATTACTTGCTAACGGTAATTTAATTGAAAAAGGCGAAGCAGGTGAAGGTCGCCATTATGCAATTTGGCAAGATCCAACGAAAAAACCAGCTTATTTATTTGCATGCGTAATTGGTGATTTGGCTGTTTTAAAAGATACTTTTGTGACTTCTGAAGGACGTAATGTTGCTTTAGAAATTTATGCAGAAGAAAAAGATATTCCAAAATGCCATATTGCAATGCAAGCTTTAAAACATTCTATGCGTTGGGATGAAGAGCATTATGGCTTACCTTACGATTTAGATATTTACATGATTGTTGCAACAAGTGCATTTAACATGGGTGCAATGGAGAATAAAGGCTTAAACATCTTTAATACTTCATGTGTGCTTGCAGATGAAGAATACACAACTGATGCTGCAATTATGCAAGTACAAGCGGTAATTGCGCACGAATACTTCCATAACTGGACAGGTAACCGTATTACTTGTCGTGACTGGTTTCAATTGTGTTTAAAAGAAGGCTTAACCGTTTTCCGTGATCAATCTTTCACAGAAGATTTACAATCTGCGGCTGTTCAACGTATTGATGACGTTGCAGTATTAAAAGGGCATCAATTCCCTGAAGATTCAGGTCCTTTATCGCATCCGCCACGTCCAGATCACTTTGTAGAAATTAATAACTTCTATACAGCAACTGTTTATGAAAAAGGTGCGGAAATTAACCGCATGATGGCAACATTATTGGGCAAAGAAAAATTCCGTAAAGGTACAGACGAATATTTCAAGCGTCACGATGGTCAAGCCGTTACAGTTGAAGATTGGGTTGCTGCGCTTACAGCAGGTTCAGGTGTCGATTTATCTAACTTCCTAACTTGGTACAACCAACCGGGTACGCCAAAATTAGAAGCAAAAGGTGAATATGATGAGACAACTCAAACGTATCGTTTAAACCTAAAACAAAGCTTAAAAGCAAATGCCAAATATCCAAATTTAAAAGCTGTGCCAATTCCAGTTGCTTTAGCTTTGTTTGACGCTGCATCAGGTGAACAGCTTGTTCTTGAATCTGAAGCTTTAGTTGAAAATGCTGTAAAAGATGGCGTTTACTTATTTGAACAAAATGAAGCAAGCATTGCATTTAAAAATGTAATGACAAAGCCTGTTGTATCGTTGCTTCGTAATTTCTCTGCACCTGTAAATCTTGAATTTAACTATTCAGATGAAGACCTTGCATTCTTATTGCAGTATGAAACCAATGGTTTTAACCAATGGCAAGCAACGCAGACTTTACTTGAACGTATTTTATTAAATGGTCATTCATCTGACATTTATGTTCAGGCAATGAAAAATGCATTACCTGAAGTGATAAAGAAAGATCCGCTACTTGCTTCTCGTTTGTTTGATGTACCAACTGAAGGTTATTTAGGAAGCCGTATAGACGCGAACTATAATCCTCTAGAGATTCAAGAAAAACGCAATTCGTTGTTAGATACATTGGCAAATGCATTTGGCGCTTTCTGTAAAGAAGCGTATTTAGCGTTAGACCCTGCAAATGAAACAGAGTTTTCACAAGCAATGGGTGTTCGAGCGTTAAAAAATATTCTTTTGGCAATGATTGCGCGTCAAGGTGATGAATCTGCATTTGAATTGGCAGATGCACAGTACAAATCAACAAAAAATATGTCTGAGCGTTTAGGTGCTTTACGTGTATTGGTTTGGAATGATGCACCGCAAGCTGAAGCTGCATTAATTGATTTTTATCTACGTTTTAAAGATGAAGCTTTATCTATGGATCAGTGGTTCATGGTGCAAGCAGCACATCCTAAAGCGAATGCGGAAACCATTGCGTATTTAACTTCACATCCTGATTATGACCTTGGTGTACCAAACAGAATTCGTTCTGTAACAGGCGGTTTAAATGCAAATCCTGTAAACACTTGGAGTTTTGGTGTTCAGCATTTTGTAGGTTTGGCTAAGTATTTAGATGAAAAAAATCCAATTATTGGTTCTCGTTTATTGCAAGCTTTATCTCGTTGGTACACTTTAGCAGAACCTCAGCGTTCGCAAGTAAAAGCGGATTTAGAAGCACTGAAGCCTTTAGTTAAATCTAAAAACGTTTCTGAAACATTAAACAGCATTTTAAACGCGTAATTTTTGCTTATATTGTTTGTATATATTTAGAAGCCAAATGACTTAGGTTGTTTGGCTTTTTATATTGTTTAATAAAAATTTAAAAATGTGTTATAATAGTTGGACAGATAATAAAAACTTCTATTTTTCCTCTCAATTATCGTTTTAGCGATATTTCTAGATGTCATAATTCTTCTGTTGTTGATGTTCCAAAAGGAACGATTTTTAAGTGTTAAATTGGTGTAAATATTGAGTAATAGTAATCAATTGGTTGCGAAAGCAATTAATGGTAGTGAAATTGTAGTATCCCTAGTACCTTCGAAAAAAATGCAAAATACGCGAGAAGGGTTTATCTGGGTAAATGTTGGCTTAAATATTTTATTAGATTCTGGTCGTGAAATTGAGTTAAATCAAGACCGTCGTAGTTTTTATACAGCTTTAAACCAAATGTACTATCTACCGCATCGCGTATAGTTCATCTATATATAAAAAGCCCGTTTAAACGGGCTTTTATATTTTTATACTTTAACAATGAGTACGGGGATGTGAGATTGTGTCAGCACGTTTTGTGCAACACTTCCAAGCACCATCTTTTTAAAGCCCGTGTGACCATGTGAACCCATAATAATTAAATCGGCACTAACTTCATTAGCAATAGCCATAATGCCTTCAGATGCTGCAACGCCACGAATCACTTTCGTATTTACAGATACGCCATCTCGAACAAATAATCGTTCTATGTCTTTTAAGCGAAGCTGAGCATTTTCTTCGGCTTGCATAAAATAATCTGTAATTGCAGGTGCAACTTTATAAAAATCGACCCCTTTAAATGGATCTACAGAAATAACGCTCATTACTGTTACTTCACTTTTTAGTTCTTTGGCTAGAGCAAGTGCTTGTTCAACTGCTGCATAGGAAATAGGAGATTCATCTACAGGAACCAAAATATGTTTATATGTTGTCATCTGTTTTTCCTAAATTTTTAACTGAAATAGTATCGTTTGTATTTAAAAGACTTATTGAGTATGAGTATTTATAGTGGTGCAGAGTTGAATAAAGCTCAATTTAAATTGAGCTTTATTCTGATGGAATTTAGTTTTTAACAACAAGCACAGGAATTTCTGTTTTGTTTAATACGTCTTGAGCAAAACTGCCTAGAATTAATTTTTTGAAACCTTTACGACCATGTGAACCCATCACAATGAGGTCAACTTTTTCATTTGTTGCTGCTGATGAAACGCCATCAGCATTTACTTGTCCTTTTACTACTTTTACATTAGCTTCAACGCCTTCAGCTTTTGCAAACTCACTTGCTTCTTTTAAAGCTGCTTCTGCATTTTCATAAGCAATAACAAAATATTCTTTCATTACAGCAGAAGAGTAATAAAAATCTGCATCTGTGAATGGGTCTTCAGCAACAAGGCTAATTAAGCTTAGTTTGCTGTTAAATGCTTTTGCAATTTGGGCTGCTTTTTTTACAGCAGAAAAAGAAATTTGTGAACCATCTACAGGAACTAAAATATGATTATAAGACATTAAAAAATGCTCCAAAGTTATCGTTATTACCCTACTAATTAATTGATAACACATTGTTAGAAATGGTTCAAACCTTATAATACGATCGTAGAAAAATCATTAATTTTAGTTAAATTTTTGTTATGGAATTGGCAAAATAAGTATATGAATTAGGTTGGTTTTTGGGTTGTTTTGAAGCATTGTTTTTACATATTTATATAGGTTCAAATTTAAAAATAAATTAAACTCCACACAATATTTTTTATATATGAATGAAAGGATTAGTAGTGCAATTTAAATTTGCTGTTATGAGTTTGGTTTTATCTTTAGCCATTAGTGGCTGTCAAAATACACAAAACAATAGCAAAATAATTGCAGGTGCATTTAATGCATCTACAAATATTCAAAAAAAGTTTATTGAACGTCATGCGCCTGAAAATATTAAAGTTACGCGTAATATTCAATATATGGAAACTCCAAGTTTACATTTCGATTTATATCAACCTGAAAATATTGCTGAATTAGCTAAGCGACCTGTTGTTGTTTGGATTCACGGCGGTGGTTGGATTTCTGGTTCTAAAGAACATGCCAGTGGATATTTCAAGCGTTTGGCAGAGCAAGGCTACAATATTATTTCAGTTGAATATCAAGTTGCACCTACAGAAATTTATCCTCAACAATTACTACAAATTGATCAAGCTTTAGAGTTTATAAAACAGCATGCAAATAAGTATCAAATTGATGCGAGCCAAATTTACTTAGCAGGAGATTCTGCGGGTGCGAATATGGCAAGTCATTATGCTGCACTTGTTGCAAATTCTGAGTTTGCGCAGGCTTCATCTTTATATCCAAAAACTTCAATTGAACAATTAAAAGGTTTAATTTTGCATTGTGGGATTTATGATTTAGAAAGTTTTATAAATAACAGTTCGAGTGAAATGAAATTGCTTGAATGGGGGATTACAAATCTTGTTCAAGCTTATACAGGTGGCAAAAAGGATGATGCAAAATTCTTGGCAGATATTTCGCCAAGTCAGCATTTAACAAAGAATTATCCACCTGTATTTATAAGTGGTGGAAATAAAGACTTTTTAACTGAAAGCCAGTCTGTGCCTTTTGTTCAGCTGCTTAAAGAAAAGAATATTCCTGTGACTGATGTTTTTTACCCAAATTCAAAAGAGTTACTTGTGCATGAATATCAATTTATGATGAGTAAAAAAGCGAGCCAAGAAACCTTTATTAAAACCATTGAGTTTTTAAAGCGAACTTCAGACTAAGTTATTTATCTTTACTTAAAGAATAAATAGCCTAAGTAATATTTATTCTGAGTTTAAAAAAAGCAAACCGAGGTTTGCTTTTATTTTCACGTTATTCTTAGTTAAGATTTCTTTGCATTAAATTTGAAAATTAAAGAAACTGCAAAACCAAATAATAAGCCCCAAAATGCCGAACCAATGCCAAAGAATTGCACACCTGAAGCACTAAATAAGAATGTCAGCAAAGCAGCTTCACGTTCATCTACATTGTGAAAAGCAATTGAGATGTTATGACCAATGGTGCCAAAGAGTGCAATACCTGCAAGTGCAGTAATAAATACCAAAGGAAATGCCATTAAGAAGCTTGTTAAAGTCGCAGCAAAAAGTCCCATTAATATGTAGAAAAATCCACAGCTTATTCCTGCAATATAACGGCGTTTTTCATCAGGATGCGCTTGGTCATCTAAGCTAATTGCGGCACTAATTGCAGCAATGTTCACAGTGAAACAACCAAATGGGGCAAGTAAAGTTTGGGAAAGACCTGTAAATCCAATCAGTTGATTTACATGTGGTTGATAGCCATAACTACGAATCATTGCTAAACCGGGTAAATATTGCGATGCCATATTAATTACAAATAAAGGCAGGGCTAAACCTAAAATTGCAGATACAGAAAATTCAGGACTAATCCAAACAGGTTGTGCCAAAGACCATTGAATATTGGGTGTGTTGAATGTCAAGAATAAAGGACACAGTAAAATACCTGCAATGACTGTAATAACAATGCTATAACGAGGTAAAAGGCGCTTAGAAATAACGTAACTTGCAAGTAAAGCAAGAATGAAACCCCATTCTTGTTGCATAGTTGCAAAAATACTAATACCAAATTTAAGAAGTACGCCTGCAAGCATGGCACTTGTTAAGCTTTGAGGAATGTATTCCAACGCTTTTTTAAATGCACCTAAATAGCCAAGAACCGCTGTAAGTAAGCCACAAACTAAAAATGCACCAATGGCTTGATTTAGCGTATAGCCACTACCAGTTGCAATAATCAGCGCTAAACCTGCGGTAGACCAAGAGGTTGCAACAGGATATTTATATTTCCAAGATAGAAATAAACCGCTAATACCAATACCAAGTCCAAGTGCCCAAAACCAAGACGTAATTTGTTCGGGGCTAGCACCTAAAAGTTGCGCAGCTTGAATAACCAATACAGATGAAACACTTATACCTACGAGAAAGGTAATAAATCCTGCAAAAACTGCAGGTATAGAAAAATCTTGAATGAGCTTTTGCATGAGTCCTTGCAACATTATTATTAATGAGTAATTTATTAATGGATAATTCGAGTAGTTATCATACGCTTTTCATTAGTGTGGTTAAAGAATAGTTCTGATAAGGATTATCTAAAAAGTGAGTAAGGAACTAAAGAGTTGATGTTGCGAGTTTTAAGCCAAAACCACAAAATAATATTCCAACACTTGCTACACAAATGGCGGTAAGTTTAAATCTGTTTGAAAAGTAAGATGCTAATTTTGCACCAGAAAAAATAAGAATAGTTAAGTAGCTCATGCTGATAATTTGTAAAATAATTGCAAGTGCTGTGAAAGTAATTGCAGGGTATGTATAAGCAGGATCTACAAATTGCACAAAAAAAGACAAATAAAATAAAATCGCTTTAGGGTTTAAAATGCTAATTGTTAGTGCCGTACTAAATGGCTTAACTTGTTCTAAAGATTGCTTTTCTTCTACTCTTTCAGGTATTTTTACCGCGTTAAATGTATGGTACGCAGCAATAAGTAACTTAATACCTAAATAGCTTAAATAAGTTGCACCAACCACTTTTAATAAAATGAATAGCCACGGAAAAGCATGAAGTAAAGATGCAGCACCTAAGGCAGTTAATATAATTAAAATCATATCGCCGGTGTAAATGCCCAAAGCACCTTTGTAACCAGCTTTAATACCAAATCGAGAAGCAACAGACATTACAAACAATGAGTTTGGGCCTGGTAATATCACAATTAAAATTGTGCCAATAATATAGGTTGCTAAATCTGTGATACCAAACACGAGGCAGAACTCAAATAAAAAGCCGATGTGAGTATATCAACATCGGCTATAAAAATGGTTTAAAAGTGTGATTAAGCTTTTATTTCAGCATCAATTCCGAAAGATTGACGCAATAAACTATTTAATTGTTCACGTGCTTTAATAAAGCCATCTATACCACCTTGTAATAATTGAGATGACATCAAGTCATGTTCAATTGCTTGTTTAAAACTTTCTTTGTTTAACGCTACAAGATCTTGAGGATTATTTTCCGATACTTGATTTTCAGAAAGTTGAGCTTCAACTGTGCGAGTATCTTGATCTAATTCCGCAAGTAAATTTGGTGCAACGGTTAATAAATCGCAGCCAGCTAAACCTAAAACTTGGTCAATACTACGGAAGCTTGCGCCCATAATTTCCGTTTTAATATTGTGTTGTTTGTAGAAATGATAAATCTGTTTTACAGACAGTACACCAGGGTCTTTATCGATAGGGTAAGCATCTACATTTTCTGCTTTTTTGTACCAATCTAAAATACGACCCACAAATGGTGAAATGAGTGTTACTTTTGCATCAGCACATGCTTGAGCTTGGTGTAAGCCAAAGAGCAGGGTTAAATTACAGTGAATGCCTTCAGCCTCTAAAATACGCGCAGCTTGAATGCCTTCCCATGTAGATGCAATTTTAATTAAAATTCTGTTTTGATCTACGCCGTACGCTTTGTATAAAGCCAATAATTCTTTTGCTTTAGCAACCGTTGCTTCTGTGTCATAAGATAAAGCAGCATCAACTTCTGTAGATACACGACCATCAATGAGTTTTAAAATTTCTACACCAAATTTGACCGTTAAAATATCGATAGTGCGTTCAATCAGCTCATCATCTTCATAGTTTTCATTTTTAGCTTGAGCAAATGCACTTTGAATAAGTTCTAAGTTTTCTGCTTGGTTTGCTGCAGCCGTAATTAAAGATGGATTTGTCGTTGCATCTAATGGGCGGAACTTTTCAATTGCTGCTAAGTCGCTACTATCTGCAACAATGGTGGTCAATTTTTTTAATTGATTTAAGGCTGTAAGTGTCATTCGTTTCTATTCTTTAAAGTTGTTTACCCATCATTTATTTATAGCACAAACTTTTGATTGGCAAAGTATCTTCCTTAATTTTGTTCAGCTAAATTCGGTTTTTTTCGTTCATTTCTTATGTGATTAATCAAAAAACGAGCAGCTGCGCCCAATTGGCTTTCACGACTCCAGACCAAATCTACGAAGTATTCAAACTTTGGCGTGAAATCTGAAAAGTTTAAAATCTTTAATTGATGTTTCAGTTCTGGGTTTTCATTAAACATTTCAAGGGGTAAAACACCCCAAGCTAAGTTTTGTAAAATAATAGAACATGCAGAATGATGATTGTCTGTACGCCAATAAGATTTCGAATAGAGCAGTTCAGGTTTAATAGATTTATCTCGGCTTGCAACAACAATTTGACGGCTTTGTAAAATTTGCTCAAAACTTACATGATCAAATTTAGCCAACTCAAAATTTTTAGATGATACAGGAACTAAAACTTCACGCTTTAATTCTACAAATTGTTCGTTGCTTTCTAATTGTTCACGTTCAAACATTAATGCAAGTTGGGCATTGCCATTCATTAACATTTTTGTGGCATCTTCTTGTGGAGCAGTGAATATATTAATTTGTAATTGTGGAAAATTTTTTTCTAATAAAGATATATAGTCTGTCCAATTTGTATGTATAAGCTCTGAAACGACAACAATATTTAAAGATGATTCTAAGCCAGAACTCAGCGCAAAAGCATGTTGCTTCCATTGTTTCATTTCAATTAAGAGCTGTTCGGTTTTTTCATAAAGAACCAAAGCTTCTTCTGTAGGAATAGGTTCACGTCCAATCCTTTGAAAAAGTTGTAAATTTAAATCTATTTCTAAGTTGGCAATAGACATGCTTACCGCAGATGGCACTTTTCCAAGCTTTCTTGCAGCAGCAGAAAATGAACCTGTTTCAATAACAGTTTTAAAAATGAGCAATTGATCTTGATTGATATTCATAATTATAAATTTCTTATCTTTCAAAATAATTGATAGATTCTAACTTAATCATTCAAATAAGTGGAAATATAATTCACTCATCTTAAACAAAGAACTTTAGAGAGAATTAAAATGTTGATTTCCAAAAGAAGGATTATTCATGCTTTGAGCTATGAAATTATCCTATTGGTAATCATTGCGGTAGCTTTGAGTTTTATCTTTCATATGCCATTAGAAGTTACAGGCTCATTGGGTATTGCCATGGCGGTTACTTCAGTAATTTGGAATATGATTTTTAACCATTTTTTTGAAAAGTTTGAGGCAAAACGTAAGCTAAAAAGAACTATAAGAGTTCGTATTTTGCATGCAATTGGATTTGAAGGTGGCTTAATGCTAGCAACAATTCCTATGGTGGCTTATGCAATGGATATGACAATTTGGCAAGCAATTGTGCTCGATTTTAGTTTAACCATGTGTATTTTGGTTTATACATTTATCTTCCAATGGTTTTATGACCATATTGAAGCGCGTTTAGGTTATGGCGTAGTTCATTCTTAAATGTAAAAATAAAAGGGAGCTATTGAGCTCCCTTTTTTATATTAACGATATTTACGCATATTGAGTGCATATACAAAATAAAGTGTGAAAAATACAATAAGTAAATATTGAAGACTTACTGCAAAAACACTGATATATGGATGTGCAAAATTAGTTATATAACTGAAAAAGTATCCTTTAGAATTTTTACTAGGTAATGTATCTGAAATAAACAACCAGCTTATACAAAAGAAAAATAGAATAAATATTAAAAAAGCTAAACCAAGAAAACCAAATAATGATTGCTTTTGTGTGGTTAATTTACGATAGTTTAATCTAAGTTGATTTTTGTGTGCGCGATCTAAATTGAGCCTAAAATAGTTGAAGAAAATTAAAATCATGACTGAATAAGAACAAATAGCAAAAAAATCGTTAATAAATTTATGCTTGCTAGAAAGTGTTGAATTGATTGTTTCTGTAAAAATTCCATGAAATTGAAAATCGAAACTTACAACAATAAGGCATAAAATAACTGGAATAAGATAGAAATAATAATAGGGAATTAGTGAGTTTATATAGAAGAAAAATGGCTGAGGACTCTTCATGATTATTTTGTCTTATTCGTGTGCCAAGGAATATATCTTATTTTTATCAAAAAGTTAACTGATCGATTTACTTGATTTTTAAACTAAAAAAGCACCTCAAATGAGATGCTTTTTATAAGGTGCTTTATTATTTTTCAATAATTGCAGTAACGCCTTGACCACCCGCAGCACAAATCGAAACTAAAACACGACCTGAACCTTTTTGGCTAATCAGTTTTGCAGCAGTTGCAATAATACGACCACCAGTTGCAGCAAATGGATGACCTGCTGCAAGTGAAGAGCCTTTTACATTCAGTTTGCTACGGTCAATTGAACCTAAAGGCGCTTCTAAGCCTAAACGATCTTTACAGAATTTAGGATCTTCCCAAGCTTTTAATGTTGAAAGTACTTGTGATGCAAATGCTTCGTGAATTTCGTAGTAATCGAAATCTTGAAGTTTAAGGCCAGCACGTTCAAGCATGCGTGGAACTGCATAAGCAGGCGCCATCAATAAGCCTTCTTTTTTGTTTACAAAATCTACAGCAGCAGTTTCAGTGAACGTTAGGTAAGCAAGAACTTCATGACCGTTTTCTTTTGCCCATTCTTCAGACGCTAAAAGCACACATGATGCACCATCTGTAAGTGGTGTAGAATTACCAGCAGTCATAGTACGAGCATCGCCTTTACCAAAAGCAGGGCGTAATTTTGCAAGTTTTTCTACGGTTGAATCTGCACGTAAGTTATTGTCACGTTCTAAACCTAAAAATGGCGTAATTAGGTCATCGAAGAAGCCTTCTTCATAAGCTGCTGCCATTTTTTGATGTGAAGATGCTGCAAGTTCATCTTGCGCTTCACGAGCAATACCCCATTCAAGCGTCGTCAATGCTTGATGATCACCCATAGAAAGCCCTGTACGTGGCTCACCATTTTTAGGAGCATCCATTAAGTCTTTAACATTAATTTTAGCTAAAGCTTTAAAGCGATCTTTTGCAGTTTTTGCAATATTCAATTCAAGTAGGGCTTTACGTAAGCCATCACCAAATGCAATAGGGGCATCTGATGTCGTATCTACACCACCTGCAATACCCACTTCAATTTGACCAAGTGCAATTTTATTCGCCACTAAAAATGCAGCTTGTAAGCCAGTACCACATGCTTGTTGTAAGTCAAAAGCAGGTGTTTCAGGTGCAAGAGCTGTATTTAAAACACATTCACGAGTCATGTTGAAGTCACGGCTATGTTTAAGCACTGCGCCAGCAACAACTTCACCAAGTCTTTGACCTTGAAGGTTAAAGCGTTCTACTAAACCATTTAATGCAGCTGTAAACATGTCAGAGTTTGAAGCTGAAAAATATGCACCGTTAGAACGAGCGAAAGGAATACGATTGCCGCCAATAATAGCTACGCGACGAACTGTGTTTTGACTCATGGATTGACCTTGTTGAATTTTAGGTTGGGTTTTTGGTTTAACTGTTTTTGTAGCTGCAGTTTTTGTAGATGTAGCAGTGCTAGCTCTACGTGTTGAAGGAGTTCGAGTCGTTGTTGTTTTAGTCGTTGTGTTTGCAGCTTTAGCAGCTGTGCCAGTACTTTTAGCGCGAGTTGTACTTTTTGATGTATTTGACACAGGTTTTGCTACAGAATTATCGACTGCTGGATTTTCTTGAGTTATCTTGCTCATAAGGCTTTTCCAAGCATGTTAATCATCAATATATAACGTACATTATCATACTAGAGAAAAAGCTCAATTGACTAAAATGACGCTGTGGTATGCATTCAGGTCAAGACATATAGACTTTAACTCAAGTATTATTCAAGAGAAACTGACGGATCTGTTGAAATATAAGTATTTGGCATCACATTGAAGTTAAAAGATGACATCCAGATTCATCAAAAATTAATTTGCATGAGAGATAATAAACATGAGTGACCAATATCAAGCATTCGCAAAATCTACCATTGGTAAACTTGTCATTAAAAACTTAGGCTTACCATCACCAACTTTATTAGATCGTTTTGTATCAGCAACGCCTGTGGTTCAAGGTGCGGTTTTATTTGGTGCGGCATCTACAAGTAGTTTGTCTGGTTCGATTGCGCAAGTATTGGCAAATGTTCATGCAAATGCTTATGCAGGAAATAATGTAGAATTACAACAAGCTGCGGCAAAAGTAGGCTTAAACCTAAGTGCATTTAATGAAGGTGATAAAGAGTCTAAATTTAAAGTTGTTATTTTTGATGCTTCAGGTATTGAAAACTCAGAACAACTTCACGAGTTATATGCATTTTTCAATCCAATTGCACGCCAAGTTCAAGCTTCTGGTCGTGTGGTTGTTGTGGGTATTAATCCAGAATCTGCAAAAACTGTTAAACAATCAATTGCACAGCGCGCGCTTGAAGGTTTTGTAAAATCTGTTGCTAAAGAATTTAAGAAAGGTATTGCAGCTAACTTGGTTTATGTAGATCCAACTGCTAAAGACAATTTAGAGTCTGCATTGCGTTTTACTATTTCGCCACGTTCTGCTTATGTTTCGGGTCAAGTGATTCGTGTTTCTAAAGCAAAAACTGTCGATATTGATTGGACAAAACCGCTTGCGGGCAAAACAGCAGTGGTAACAGGTGCAAGCCGTGGTATTGGTGAAGCAATTGCACATGTACTTTCACGTGATGGTGCACATGTTATTTGTTTAGATGTACCGCAACAACAAGCAGATTTAGATCGTGTTGCTGCTGAAATTGGTGGTTCTACATTAGCCATTGATATTACTGCTGCGGATGCAGGTGAAAAAATTAAAGCTGCGGCTGCTGAACATGGTGGACTAGATATTATTGTTCATAATGCAGGCATTACACGCGATAAAACTTTGGCAAATATGAAGCCAGAGCTTTGGGATTTAGTCATTAACATTAACCTTTCAGCAATTGAACGTGTGAATGATTACTTAATTTCTAACGATGGTATTAATGAAAATGGTCGTATTGTTTGCGTATCTTCAATTTCAGGTATTGCAGGTAATTTAGGTCAAACCAACTATGCAGTTTCTAAAGCTGGTGTAATTGGTGTTGTGAAATTTACTGCGCCGTTATTGAAAAATGGTGTAACTATTAACGCAGTAGCGCCAGGTTTCATTGAAACGCAAATGACTGCGGCTATTCCATTTGCTATTCGTGAAGCAGGTCGCCGTATGAACTCTATGAGCCAAGGTGGTTTGCCTGTAGACGTTGCAGAAACAATTGCGATGTTTGCATCAACAGCATCTTCAGGTTTAAATGGAAACGTTGTTCGTGTATGTGGTCAAAGCTTGTTAGGCGCTTAATGCCTTAAAGTCCTCTCCTTCAGGGAGAGGATTTAGGAGAGGGAGATGAATGAGTAGAAAATATGATCGACTCTTTCTTTAATGCTCTCTTGAATAGGTGAGCGTATTCCATGTATGCAATTAAAAAATTAAGGGTTAAGTATGAATACTCGCCATTTTAATCAACTTCCAAAGCCTTATTTAGCTTATCCAAAAGTTATTCAAGGTTTGATTTTTAAAAAGCCAAAAGGTGAAAAAGTCCTGCCGCAAGTTGAATATGTGGTGGACTCATTTAAAGTTGATGCAAAGCATTTAAAAGCCTATAACGAAGTGACGGGTTTTAAAAATAACGGTTATATTCCTGCAATTTATTTGGCTGTTTTATCACAAAGTTTACAAATGCATATGATGACGCAAGAGGCGTTTCCATTTGCAATTTTAGGTTTAGTGCATATTCGAAACCAAGTGAAGCAATTACGTAAAATTGGTGTGAATGAACAACTTTTATTGTCATGTAAATTTGGTGATTTAAAACCACATGATAAAGGTGTTCAATTTGATTTTATTACTACTGTTAAAGTGGGTAATGATGTTGTGGTTGAATCTTTAACAACATATTTAGCACGTCAAAAAACAGGCAATAAGGTATCTGCTAAAGAAACTAAAGCGAAGAAGCCAGAGTATCAAACTACGAGTGAATGGAATGTATCTGAAAATACGGGTCGTCGTTATGCTTTAACTTCAGGCGATTTTAATTTAATTCATATTCATGCAATTACTGCAAAAGCTTTTGGTTTTAAGCAAGCCATTGCACACGGAATGTGGAGTAAAGCAAAGGCATTATCTCATTTAAGTTTGCCAGATGCTTATGAAGCAGATGTGTCTTTTAAATTGCCAATGTATTTGCCATCTAAAGTTGAGTTTTTAACTACCCAAGATGCAAATGAGACAAACTTCTTAATTCAAAATGCCAAGAATAAGAAGCCACATGTAGCAGGAAGTGTAAAAGCACTTTAATCTAAGAAGCCTAAATCAAGTGATTTAGGTTTTTTTATATAAAATAAAATTTATGCAAAGGATTGTATAGATGAACCGAATTCCGCAGTATTTATTTGCTAATCAAAAAAACTATAAGGGATATGTTGACCCACGTTTTAAAGATTTAGCAAAGCAATTTAGCCAAATGCAAGATGCGCGTACAGGATATGGTGGCGCTGCATTGGTCGTATTTTTCCAAGGTGAAAAAGTTATTGATATTTTTACTGGGAAAAAATCAATTAGTGAAAACTGGCAGTCAGACACGCTGTCTGTATGCTATTCGACAGGTAAGGGCGTATTAGCAACATTAGCACATATTTTGGTGAGCGAAGGCTTCTTAAATTACGATACGCCAGTTGCACAATATTGGCCTGAGTTCGCTCAAAATGGTAAAGAGAAAATTACTTTGAGGCATATGCTGTGTCATCAAAGTGGTTTGTTTGATATTCGTTCAAATATTCAAGATGCTGTAGAGATGACCGATTGGTCGTACATGTTGCAAGTTATAGAGCAAGCAACACCTAGATTTAGCGTGGGTGCAGACGCTGCCTATCAACCATTTACATTTGGTTGGCAAGTGGGTGGGTTACTTGAAAAAGCTACAAATAAATCACTTAAAGAATTAATGGAGCAATATTTAATAAAACCGCTGAATTTAGATGGTGCATTTTATGGCGTGCCAGAATATGAAATGAACAGAGTTGCTAGACCATTACCCACAAATAAAAAAGAACTAAAACCATTTAATCCAAATGCTAAAAAAGTAAAACGAAAAAAAACGCATATGGATCGCTTAATGGAATTTAGTGGACATAATCCTTTAGATTTTCAAGATGCAATGATTCCTAAGGGTATGAGTAAATTAAGCATGTTTGATGAGAGTGCGCTAAAAGCGATTATTCCTGCTGCAAACGGTGTATTTACGGCACAAAGTTTAGCGAAAATTTATGCAATGCTTGCAAATAAAGGAACATGGAATAATCAACAATTTATTAAGCCTGAAATATTCCAACAATTATCGACTATTCAATATATAAAACGAGACAGAGTTATGCCTATTGCTATGCATTGGCGTTTGGGATTTCACCGTTTGCTAACTTTAGGTAAAAAAGCGCCACATGGTTTTGGGCATATTGGCTTTAATGGTTCAGGTGCTTGGTGTGATCTTCAAAGACAATTAAGTTTTGCATATACTCATAATTTTCAAACAGGTTCTATTACAGGTGATTACCGTTTGTGGGGACTCACTCAAGAAACCTTGCGCTGTGCAGATGCTGACTTGTATGGTTATAAGGGATGGTTTTAGTTTTATTAGATAAAAGTAGGTGGTTTTATTCTGAGCTTTTATTTAGCTATGTTATATTGTATCAAATATTTTAATTATTTTGTTTTATGAAAAATCGCATACTTATTCCATTATTTGCATCTTCTGTATTGTTGGGTTGTCAGGAGTCAAATCAGCCTAATACTCAAGTAAGTGAAGTGAATGATAAATTGGTGGAAAAGAAAATTATTCCTCAATGGGTAGGGTATTATCAGGGAACTACGCCGTGCATGGGCTGTTTTTCTAGATGTGAAGATTGCCCAGGAATGGCGGTAGATGTAGAGCTGAAAGATGATATGACTTATGTGCTTAAGCGTGAAAGTCTAAGTGGGCACAATGAAATTGAAACGCTTCAAGGTAAAATTGTATTTAAAGATTCTGCACAAACAAAATTAGAGTTGTTGAATGTTCAAACAAGAAATCAGTTATTTGTAGATTTAGAAAATAAAATTCTAGAAATTCGTGTTGATAAAACAGCAGAACCATACCAAGCACAAAATGATTTTTTATTGGATTCAGTGGTTTAAGATTTGCTTAAGTCATAAATTATGTGATATCAGATCTATTATTTATTTGATCTTTTAGTTTATGAAACTTAAGGAATTAAGTCTTACAGATCTTATTGCATTAATTTCTACAATTTCAGTATTGGTATCAGTGACATCACAGGCATACTTTTATTATAGATTGGATGCTTTGTGGGTTATGTCATTACTAACACCATCAATCTATTTCGTTGAAGTTGTAAAAGTAATCATTTTATTTATTTTATTATTTTCTAATATATTGATTGTTGAACTATTGTTTAAAAAAATCATTAAATATATTTCAGGTAAAAAGAAAGTAAAGTTATTAAATAATGAAGCAGATGTACAAGAGCTTTTATCTAGACAGCAAAAAAAATATGGAAATAATTTAACAGTTTTTTTAGGAATTATGATTTTTGTAGAGTGGTTCTTGTTGAACTATTTTACAAATATTTTTAGGGTGGGTATTTTATTATGGATATCCGCTATTTCTGGATTGATTCTTGCTCTATTAACTGACAAAGAATTTGATCGTACTATACGTTATGTGACATTAGGTATGATTTTGTTGTGTGTAACAGCACTTAATGCTGAACTTAAAATTGTAGAGTTGGATAGAGCACCATATGTTTATTTAAAGAATGATAATGATGAAAAATATCGGTTAGTGGAAGTCACACAAGATAAAGTTATTATTTTTAAGGTGGTTGATTCAAATTATCAAATTCAACTGATGAATACAGATCAGATTAAAAAGATTGTTGCAGAAGTAAGCCCAAATCAATAGTTTTCATTCACTCTTTATCAAAAAAACAGTATCCTTATACCTATAAAAAGGAGCATACATGTATCAAGTACTCGCACGAAAATACCGTCCTCGTAATTTTAATGAGTTAGTCGGGCAAAACCATGTGTCACGTGCATTAACAAGCGCATTGGAACGTGGTCGTTTGCATCATGCTTATTTATTTACGGGAACGCGCGGTGTTGGTAAAACAACAATCGCTCGTATTTTGGCAAAGTGCTTGAACTGCGAAACTGGCGTTACATCTACGCCGTGTGAAGTATGTCCAACATGTAATGCTGTAAATGAAGGTCGTTTTATCGATTTAATTGAAATTGATGCAGCATCACGTACAAAAGTTGAAGATACACGTGAATTATTAGATAACGTTCCTTATGCGCCTACGCAAGGTCGTTTTAAAGTTTACTTGATTGATGAAGTGCATATGCTTTCAACGCATTCATTTAATGCGTTACTCAAAACATTAGAAGAACCGCCAGAGCATGTGAAATTTCTTTTCGCAACGACAGATCCACAAAAGTTACCAATTACTGTAATTTCACGTTGTTTGCAATTTACATTACGTCCATTAGCTGTAGATGAAATTACAACACATTTAACAGATATTTTGGCTAAAGAAAGTATTCAGTCTGAACAAGACGCACTTTGGCAAATTGCCGAATCTGCGCAAGGTTCATTGCGTGATGCATTATCTTTAACAGACCAAGCGATTGCTTATGGTCAAGGTGCAATTCATCACCAAGATGTTAAAGAAATGTTGGGATTAATTGATCGCACAATTATTTATGATCTTATTCTTGCAATACATCAAAACCAAAAGCAACGAGTGAGCGATTTGCTGATTCAGTTTAGACAACAAGCTTTAGATGTATCATTGGTTTTAGATCAGTTTATTTCAACATTGCATGAACTTGCATTATTACAGTATTTACCAGATTTAAGTCTGAAATATAGTGCTGAAATTAATCAAAAAATCATGCAATTATCGCAGTTGGTTTCTGCACAAGATTTACAGCTTTATTACCAAATTGCGTGTAAAGGTCGTGCAGATTTACAGTTATCTGTAACGCAAGAACAAGGCTTTGAAATGTGTATATTGCGTTTACTCGCATTTAGACCATTACAGCCAAATGAAGTTGTTGTGAATCAACATCAACCTATTCAACAAACGCAACAAGTTGAAACAGTAACTTTAACTGCTCCAGTAGTACAAGCTCCAACCTTGGCAGTTGAGCAAACTACAGCAGAATATGTGGCTGAATTTTCTGTAGAAGAAAAACCACAAGCTGAGCCAAATCAAACTGTTGATATTCAAACGACCCATCAAGCAGAAACAGACCAAATTGTATTTGATCCATCTACAGGTGATGAGTTATTTGGCTTAGATGAATCTGAAGTTGAAGAAACTGC
Source organism: Acinetobacter faecalis (assembly GCF_034187745.1). Taxonomy (NCBI): domain Bacteria; kingdom Pseudomonadati; phylum Pseudomonadota; class Gammaproteobacteria; order Moraxellales; family Moraxellaceae; genus Acinetobacter; species Acinetobacter faecalis. The sequence goes on from NZ_JAXHPF010000003.1 coordinate 83,903, forward strand.
TCATCAAGCAGATGAATCATCAAGTGATGATTTTTTAGAAGAAGATTTTAGCCTAAGTAGTTTTGATGAACAGCCAGTGAATCAAGCTGTTAGTACGATTACTGAAACTAAAGAACAGACTCAAATTTCTGTAGAGCCTGAAGCAGAGCAACTTGTAGAGTTACCTAGTTCATCTGAAGTGAATGTTCAAATTGAACAGCCTGCTGAAGTTTTAGCTGTAGAAAAAACCTCTTTAATGCCACAAGATATTTTGCGCTTAGAAGATCAAGTTCTAGAAGGTGAATGGAACGTTGATAAGTGGGAGTATTGGTTCAGAAATAGTGGACTTTCACCCGCAGTTCAAGAAATTGCACAATATGGTGTAATACAAGGTCAAATTAATGGCGAGTCTGTGTTTCATGTACCTGAAAAATACCAACATTTAGTCACTCAAATGCAATCCAATTTGGAAGATGCGTTAAAGGCAAAATGGTCTAATACCTTATTCAAAATTCAATTTGGCGCTGTAGAGGGTTTAACACCATTCGCTATGCAAAATGAGCGTAAAGAACGAGCTTATCAACGTACAGTTGAGTTATTAAATGCAGAGCCAATTGTTCAAGATTTGATGAAAACTTTTGATGGTGAGTTACAAAATATTCAGATTAAAGCTTAATATTTCTGCTCGTTGAGCATAAAAAACAGGCTAAATAGCCTGTTTTTTATTTAATCTAATAAAAGATTAGAAGCGGTAACCAAGACCAACGTAAGTTATGATTGGATTGATTTCTATTTCACTTTTACCTGTAACGAGTTTGCTGCCAGTAGAAGAATTAATTGTTAATGTTGCATCAGTAGAAAGATGGGCATATGAAACAGATGCTGTAGCAAACCATTCTTTGTTGATATTGTAATCAATACCAGCAACTACTACAGGTGCAATAGCATCATCTACAGAGACATTGCCAATTTTTGCACCCAGTGGTAGAGCAATGTTTGGATCGGTTTTAATGTCGCTGAAATGTGCATACATCAAACCACCACCAAGGTAAGGACGGATCTTGCTGTTAATCGTGCCAAATTGGTATTTTGCTAAGACAGTAGGTGTGTATGCACGAGTAGTAGCAATGTTGTCATAGTCACCTAATTCAACACCAAGATTACCGATTAGGTTTACTCGTCCAACACCAGATAATTTCATTTTAGGTGGTGCACCTAAAACCATTTCTAATGAAACATTGTCATTTACAAAGTAATCAAAAGCTAAACCAGCAGTATCTGCGTCTTTTACTTTAAAGCCTGCATTATCTGTCATATTCCAATTGTTACCAAGCTGATTGTTAACACCTTATTCAGAGCTTTGTGGCATTACGTGTAACCAACCTGCAGATACACCAAATGTTTTACCATCTGAAGTTTCAGCATGCGTTGCTGTAATAGCAGTTAAGCCTAAAAGTGCAATTGGGAGAATCGTTTTAAAAGACGGCTTCATATATATTCCCTTAATAGAAGTAGCAAAGTAGTTTTGAAAGTACTGTGAAGTGTAGGGAATTAATTTATAAATGGAACGATTGGTTAATAAAAATTACATAGTTATGAGTATTTTACTAAGAACATTAGAAATAAAAAATTTTATAAAACAAACATATATACAATTCACTTATGACTTTCTATTAAATAAGTAATTGATTTTAAAGGTTATTATTTTAGAGTAATTATTCGATTATTGTTTAATCAGTTATTTTATACTTTTGTAAATTATAAATAAGAATAATAATCTATTAAGTATTTCTAATATATCTATTGTGATAAAAATCTTTTAAAAAGACAATCAATAGTACGATTTCGAACAAAAAATTCGCTTTTATACTGCTATCAATTAGTAAGATATTAAAAGGGTAATTGGTTTGGCTTAATCACTAATCAAAATTTCAATTTAGGAAAATACATTGGATTTAATATTGAAATTAATACTAAATTCAACATTATTATAGAAATTCTATATAGGATTAAAGCTTTAAATCACTTAACATAAGGCAGTTAAAATATAAATATTGATGAGGTTGTTATGTCGTCCAAAACGCCATACAAGGTGTTATGTGTTTGTTTGGGAAATATCTGTCGATCTCCTACGGCGGAAGTTGTTCTTAGACAATTTTGCGATCAACAACAACTCAATATCGTGGTCGATTCTGCGGGTACAAGCAATTATCATCCAAATAAATCGCCTGATGAACGTAGCCAAAAGCATGCGTTAAAACGTGGTTATGATTTATCATCATTAAGAGCAAGACAACTGAACATACAAGATTTTATCGATTTTGATTTAATTTTAGCTATGGATCATGAAAATTTAGAAAATATTCAAATTCTTCAAAATAAAGCTTTAAGTGTGTTTGGAAAAACTAAACTTCGCCCACAGCTTGCTTTAATGAGTGAGCATGATGAAGTATATAAACAACAAGCATTACCAGATCCATATTATGGTGGTGAAAATGGGTTTGAACGTGTGTTAGATCAATGCGAGTCAAGCAGTCGTGCTTGGGTTGAAGTTTTTAAAAATGAATTAGCGGTATAGGTTTCACAATATGAATATTCAAACACAAATTCAACTGAAACCTTTTAATACGTTAAGTTTGGGCGTAATTACATCGCACTACATTAAGGTTCAATCACAACAAGAGTTAGTTGATGCATTGGCTTATGCAGAAGAGCAAAAATTGAATGTGATGATTTTATCGGGTGGCAGCAATATGCTTCTGCCTAAAGAAATTCATGCGCTTGTTATTCATATGAATATTCAAGGTATAGATGATATTTCTGAAGATGAAAACTCTAAAACTATTTGTGTTGGTGCGGGACAAGTTTGGCACGATTTTGTGCTATGGACGACATCTCAAAATTTATTTGGCTTACAAAATTTAGCACTTATTCCTGGTTTAGTAGGTGCATCACCTGTACAAAATATTGGTGCTTATGGCGTGGAAGCTGGTGAATTTATAGATTCTGTGCAAGTTTATGACCGTTATTCAAAAGAGTTTGTTTCAATTCCTGTATCGGATTGCAAATTTTCATATCGTCATAGTATTTTTAAAGATGACCCAAATCGTTATGTGATTATTTCAGTAACTTTTAAACTTTTAAAACACGAAGATTTAAAACTACATTATGGCGATTTAAACACTGCGGTTGGTGAAGATAGAACAGCCTTGAATTTACAAACTCAAGTGATTCAAATTCGTCAAGCAAAATTGCCAGATCCGAAAGAATATCCAAATGTAGGAAGTTTCTTTAAAAACCCTGTTGTAGATCAATCTGTTTATTTAAAATTGGCAGAAACCTTTCCAAATATTCCTCATTATCCGCAGCCGAATAATCAAGTGAAAATTGCAGCAGGTTGGTTGATTGATCAAGCGGGTTGGAAAGGTAAAAAGCTAGGAACTGTTGGCATGTTCCATAAGCAAGCATTGGTTTTGGTTAATTATGCAGATGCGAATTTAAAAGACGTTCAATCGACTTATAAAGCGGTTCAACAAGATGTTTATGCTAAATTTGGTGTATCTTTAGAACCTGAGCCTGTTTTATATAATGAAGAAGGCTTGATTTCCATACACAATGTAATTACAGGGTAATAAATGGCTAAAAAGCATTTAATGGTGAAATTAGTACAAATAGCTTCTTTGTTATTTGTACTTTTAGGCTGCCTGATGCTTTTTGTTTATTCGCCATATTATTCAAAATTAGTGGTTAAAGCTTTAAACACTTTTGTACCTGTTGAAGTCAATGAATTGGCTGCCGAAAGTCAAAAAATGGCATCTTTAAGTGAAAATGATACTTTGGAGCCGGGTTCTGAGCTTTGGATTGCGCGACAAGCTTATTTGAAAGTGATGGAAACTGAATTGAAAAAAGGTTCAGAATCTGATTTAAGTACGATTCAAGCTCGGTATAAGATTTTACAAATCTCTATTATTAATGAACAAGAAGAGCAAGAAAAAGATGAACCTGCGAAGTCTTCAATTCCTTTGTTAGATGTAACATCGAGCTCTGAATCTCAAGCAGAATCAACACAAGCGGTTCGTGAATTACTTGAATTAAATAATTCTGAAAATAAAGCAGCCATGGAAAAATACACAGAATTTTTACTCAAGCATGAAATTGTCGAGCCTATAAAAGAAGAAATTAACTTACAAACGCTAGAAGATGTTCAACAAATTCAAGATCAAGGCATCACTCCAAGTAATGTGCAAAAAATGAAACCTTATGCCATCGTTGTTTTAGGTGGTGGTTTGACTTTAGACAAAGATTCGAAGACTATTGTGGTAAATAATTACACCAAATTAAGATTAGAAAAAACCTTAGAAATAGAAAAAAAATATCAACTTCCAATTGTTTTAAGCGGTGTAGAAGCACCTTATATGCAAGCATGGCTTAAAGAACGTGGTGTTGATGCAAAATTATTAGAAGATAGAAGTATGAATACTTGTGAAAATACACGGTTTAGCTCTTTGCTATTACAAAAAAAAGGCGGTGCGCCAACAGTGATTTTAGTGACAGATGAATATCACATGCCACGTACACGTCGTTTATTTGCTTTAAATGGAATTGAAACGATTCCAGTAGAAGCTCCAATGCCAACGCAACTTACAAACTGGCGTCCTAGTGCTAAAAATTATGATCATAGCCGTAGAGCAAATTATGAAATGCTTGCATCTATTCGAGATGTGTTCTTGGGATCAAGTGATTGTAGAGAGATTCCATAATGCCTGATATTCCATTTTTGAATCCTAACCAATTAAAATTATTAGATTTACCTATACCAAGTAGAGAAAAAACGCCACTGCAACTTGAAGCTTTAAACTTAAATCGTAAATTTTCGCCAAATTCAGAATTACAAGCATATCGAAAATTATATGGTTTTCATTTATTAGATTGTGAACATTGGCAAGGCTATGTATCTATGCTTTTGTTTAAATTACATGTGCAGGTTTTTCAGCCAAATTTAGACAATTCACAATTTAAAGCTATTCAAGGCACTGTATTTTTACTACATGGCTATTTGGAACATAGCGGAATTTATCAGCCAATTATTAAAGAATTACTTGAACAGGGTTTTAGTGTCATTACATTTGACTTGCCTGGTCATGGCTTGAGTGATGGTTCACCTGCAAATATTAAAGATTTCGACCATTATCAAGACGTTTTACATGCAGTTTATCAATATGTAAAAACAGCAGATCAATTACCAAAACCGTGGCTAGGCATTGGACAAAGTACAGGTGGTGCAATTTTAATGCATCATTTACTTGAGTTTGCAGAGCGTCGTGTAAATCCTTATGTCGATCGTGTTTTGTTACTTTCACCTTTAGTTCGACCCGCAAAATCTGCTTGGTGGCACAATGCAGTGGGTTTAGGCATTATTCGTCGTATTAAAAAACAAGTGCCACGCCATTTCCGTCGAAATAATCATAATCCTGAGTTTTTAAGATTTATTCGTTTAAAAGATCCACTACAACCTAAAATGATGGGGATGGATTGGATTTTGGCCATGTCAAAATGGATGCATGAAATGGAGCAAAGACCGTCTTGTCGTATTCCTGTTTGGTTGGCGCAAGGTGCTCAAGATCAAACAGTCGATTGGAAATACAATGTTGATTTCATTCGTAAGAAGTTTAGATTACAAACGACGCTGATGCTTGAAGAAGGTTCGCATCAGTTAATTAATGAACGTGCGGATATTCGTGCTGCATTAACAGGCTTAATTCCTGCATTTTTACATGCCCAGCAAAGTAAAGTTTATTATTAAATAAATTCCCTAAAAAAGCTTAAGTTGAAAATGCTTGAGCTTTTTTATGTTTTGAATAATTACTCAATAATTAACATATTATGATCATCAAATTTCCAATCTGCTGAGTATGCGACTTCCCAATAATAACCATCTAAGTCTTGGAAATACCCGCTATAACCACCCCAAAAAGCTTTTTGAGCAGGTTTAATGATGGTTCCACCGTGCATTTCAACTTTATGTAAAATGACATCGACTTCATTTTCTGATTTTGTGTTGCAAGCAAAAGTAATACCGCTAAATCCTTGATTTATAATTGGTGGATTTTCAGCATTGATATCTTTAGCGAGTTGCTCTATTGGGTAGAGTTCAAGCTTCGAACCCTGATTATCAAAGAATACTATTGTAGGATTTGCTTGAGTTTCATAGGTTTTAAAACCAATATTTTTATAAAAATCCAAAGAGGCTTTAATATCTTTTACGCCCAAACAGATTAGATTTATTCGATTCAACTTATATCTCCCCAATCAAGAAATAATTTTGATTAAGTTAGATATTAGGCGATAACTAAGAGTGAAAGTTATATCGTTACTTAATACAACATAATAAAAAAGAGGCCGAAGCCTCTTTGATTTGAATCGTTTAGTTTTAAAACTTATTCACATCTGCAACTTTCCACATACGATAATAGAAATTATCTGAATCCATATTTTGGTCACAATTGAGAAGTTCGCCTTCTTTTAACCAAAAGTGAAGTTGTGCATAGTTGTTTATTTCACGGTCATTGACACGTTGTGCTAAATGATGCGCTTTGATGTCGGAAGGGTGTTCTAAACCTGCTGAAGCAAGCAATTCCGCTAAAGCATGCATGGTATTTTTGTGGAAATTATGAACACGTTCTGCTTTGGTTGGAACATGAATTGCTTTTTGGCGTTCTTTATCTTGTGTTGCAACACCAACAGGACATTGGTTGGTATGACAACTTTGAGCCTGAATACATCCAACAGCAAACATAAATCCACGTGCTGAGTTCACCCAATCGGCACCAATTGCAAGAGTACTTGCAATGTCGAATGCACTAATAAGCTTACCACTTGCACCAACTTTAATATGCTTTCTTAAACCTGCGCCAACTAAGGTGTTGTGCACAATACGTAAACCTTCACGTAATGGAACACCCATATTGTCAATAAGTTCGATAGGCGCTGCACCTGTACCACCTTCAGAGCCATCTACAACAATAAAGTCAGGCATGATTTTGGTTTCAAGCATGGCTTTTACAATTGCCATGAATTGCCAAGGTTGACCAATACACAGCTTAAAGCCAACTGGTTTACCATTTGATAATTCACGTAATTGCTGAATAAATTGCATTAATTCAATTGGATTGGAAAATGCTGAGTGTGTTGAAGGAGAAATACAATCACGATCACGGCTAATGCCACGAATTTGAGCAATTTCTTCTGAAATTTTGTCTTTAGGTAAAATACCACCATGACCCGGTTTTGCACCTTGAGAAAGTTTAATCTCAATCATTTTTACTTGTGGTAATTGTGCTTGTTTGGCAAACATTTCAGGTGAGAACTGACCATCTAAAGTACGGCAACCAAAGTAACCACTGCCTAGTTCCCAAACAATATCGCCATTATTTTCTAAGTGATAAGGGCTAATACTACCTTCGCCTGTGTCATGATAGAAATTACCAAGCTTTGCGCCTTTGTTTAATGCACGAATAGCATTGGCACTCAAGCTACCAAAACTCATTGCAGAAATATTCATAATAGATGAGCTATAAGGTTGCGAACATTGCTCATTACCAATATTAATGCGGAAAGTAGATGGGTCGGCAGGTTTACAAGGCGACATCGAATGCATGATAAAGCGGTAATCTTGCTGATATACATTGATGATTGAACCAAAAGGTTTATCTGCATTTTCATTTTTTGAGCGCTGATAAACTAAGCTACGTTGCATGCGTGAAAACGGCAAAGCATCTTGATCTGATTCAATGAAATATTGACGAATTTCTGGACGAAAATCTTCAAATAAATAACGGAAATGCCCCATAATTGGGTAATTTTTTAAAATTGCATGACGTTTTTGTAAGATGTCATAAATACCTAAAATACTAAGCGCAAGAGTTGTTAACCAAATGCTATTAATAACGGTATCTGAAAGGAAATAATGTAAATAGTGAACTTCAGAGAAAACTCTTAACCATGTGAGGGAAACAGCAATAATAATGCTAAGAAACCAAACAGAGTATCTTGAAAAAAATGTATTTAAAAATTTATGTCTTACGCTTTGAGATATGCTGGACACTTTTTAACCCAAAAAATTAAATATGTGCTAACACTGCAACTTTTAGAAATAATTTTCAAGTGTTGATTTGTCTATTTGCAGGTATATGTAATAAGTTATCTGGTTGAAATTTGATGAATTAATCAGGTCTAATGCGCAAAACACATCAGACCTGATTGTATTTTTATTCGACAGGAACCAATATTAATATCGATTCATTGAGCAGTTGTGCGATGTCTTCTAGAATCTCTGCATCGTAAAGCTTTTCATCAAGATTAATAATTTGACCATCTGCCAATTGTTTTAAAATTGGTGTAAATACATCTGAAATGCAGATACCTTCACCATTTGCCCAGAATAGAACGTCGCCATCTTGTTCTGTATAAAGCAAGCGAGATGATGGCTCTAAACAAAGTTTATAACCTTCTTCTAGCGCTTCTTCTAAGTCGCCTGAACCAATTTCTTCTGCTTCAGGAATATTTTCAGGATATTTAGGCTCAGACATTAACGTCATGATTGCATCTTCAAGTACATTTGAGTTTTGAAGTTGCTCCATAATTTTTTCTTTCAAATATTCCAACTCGTTATTCGTAACTTCGCCAACAGCGCTCATTTGGTCACGAATAATATCAACAAGTGGATTACGCAGAACTTCATTTTCAGAGAATTTGTCGCCTACACGATCCATCATGTCGCTGACATTTGGCATGCGGAAGCCAAAAGAGAAGGTGAGGCAATCATCTTCAGCTACGCCATAGTGCGACAAACCAGGTGGAACATAAAGTAAATCGCCTGGTGCGAGAACTTCATCAAAATGAATATCCATGTCGGCTAATAATTTAAGCGGTTGTCCTGCAACAAAGTCTGTTTCAGCATTGCACATTTGCCCAAGCTGCCAACGACGATGTCCGTAACCTTGAACTAAGAACACATCATAGAAGTCGAAATGTTTACCAACAGAGCCACCTTTAGGTGCATAAGACACCATAATGTCGTCACGGCGCCATTGTGGAATAAATGAAAATTTCTTCCAAAGTTCTGCAAGGTCAAATGAATAGTGATCTACCGCTTGAACCAATAAAGTCCAAAGCTTTGGCATTTTCTGGAAATCTGCTTTTAATAAAGGTGAAGATTTCACAGACCATTGATTTGGATCGCGGTCTTTTTGCTTAATTAAACGTGCTGTAATGTTCTCGTCTAAAGCAAGTTCCATTACATCATTTGGTTCTAAAATATTAGCAATTTCAGGCATTGCATTACGAACAAGGAGAGGTTTTTTTTGCCAATATTCGGCAAGGAATTGTTCTGCGGTAATACCGCCTAAAACATCAAGAGTTTGGGACATAAAAATAACTACAGATAAATTTTGTATATTGTCCCTTGTGACGAGTTTTGGTGCAAGTTAATAGGTCTAAATGCTTGTATTTTATTTTTCATAATTGATATAAAAGGACAGACAACTAAATATGGCTGTTTTTTAGGAAATTGAATCTTTCTACTTTTGAGTTCAAAATTTCATTTCGTATAACAGCCATTATGTTAAGTTAATCAAAATTATTAATGCACCAAAACCTAAAAATTTAAATGGAGTAAAAATGACTTTAAAGGGGTTAGATATTCAAGAAGATTGTATCAAAGCTATTTCTAATGAATCTTTAATATTTGATATTAAGAATAAAGCATTTATAGAGGATATAGAAAATCTTTTATTACAGTATTTTCAATATTTTAGTAATGATTTAAATGAAATTGAGTTTGATAATTTTTCTGTGGATTTTTGGTTCGATGCAGGACAATTGATTATTTATCCTGAAAAAGATTTATTAGATCGTAAACCCTTTGAATCTGAATATGATTTAGATAGATTAGACCCTTATTTTTATCTAGTTTGTGAAGAATATAGGATATATTTTGATGACTTAATATCTCGAAAAGTAAGTGATCAAGTATCTGAAAAAGAAGCCATTTCTAAAACTAATGATGTAATTGCTTGTGTAAGCAAAGCTATAAAAAATATAAATGATGAAAAAAATCTTTTAAAGATGTTAGGCAGACCTAGGTTAGAAATAAGATATTTTGGTGTAACGAAAGAAGAACTTTTAGCAAAAGAAATTCTAGTGAAATGAAGTAGATATTTTTGTCGTATTAAGGAAAACTAAAATTAACATAATACACGTTATATGGAAAAATTTATTTTTAAATTTCAGTATATTAAATTATTTTAGTTGAAAATCAGGGTGTCAGATTGATTGTAATTTGACGATCAACGGACATTAATTAAAAAACCGAGTCATTGAACTCGGTTTTTTATGAAAGAGTAGGAAATCAAGGTACTAAAATTTTTAACTCTCTTAAAATGCTACAAAGTTTAATCATTGGCATGCCCATTAAAGTGGTTTGATCTTGTCCAATCATTTCTTCAAAAAGGCTTATACCAAGGCTTTCACATTTAAAACTTCCCGCACAATGTAAAGGTTGTTCAATTTCTACATAGCGCTCAATTTCTTCTAAATTTAGCTTACGGAACTTCACTTTGTAATGCTCAACTAAAGTTCTTTCAAACCCAGAAGCTTTATGTTGAACACTTAAAGCAGTACTGAAATAAACAATTTTGTCCGAGTTTGCTTGAAGTTGCTTAATTGCTTTTTCATTAGTTAAAGGTTTACCCATAAAAATATCGGGAGCGCCTTCACGCCAAGCAACCTGATCGGATCCAATAACAATTGCATTGGGATGTTGATCTGAAATAAATTTTGCCTTTTCAAAAGCAAGTCGTTTGGCTAAATCATCGGCATGGTTTTCACCACGTGGAGATTCGTCAATATCGGGAACAATAGATTGATAGTCAATGCGTAAACGATCCATCAATTCTTTACGAGTTTGGCTGCTAGATGCCAAAATAAGTTGCATATTGTTCATTACACTGCGTAATCCATAAGAACATCAAGCGGAACATATGACAGCGCCGCTTGGTGGCATGCTTGAATTTTAATAGGAGGTGCGTAACCATCTTGGTAGGCATCGACCCAACGAGTCACACAAATACACCAAAAGTCACCCGGTTTTAAGCCTGGAAAACCAGCTTCAGGAAAAGGAGTAATTAAATCATTCCCTACTTTTTGAGAATAATTTAAAAACTCAGATGTCATTTGCGCACAAACGGTGTGTTGCCCTAAGTCTGTGGTGGCTGTATGACAAAAACCATTACGGAAATATCCTGTAATAGGGTCGAAGCAACAACTCGAAAGTGGTTCGCCAAGTACGTTTAAACGGTTGATATTTGGGTCTGGATGAATAGACATAAGTACGTATTTAGTAGTGACCTAGCACTATCATAATCAAAAGTTAAGATTTCTACATCATTTATGCAAAAGAAGCGGAGCATTTTTTTGCATAATCATTTAAAATCTTGGCGAATTTAATATCTATACAGTGAGCTATACATGAACTTTCAGCGTATGACTGACCTTGATTTAGCAGGCAAGCGTGTTTTAATTCGTGAAGATTTAAACGTACCTGTTAAAAATGGTGTGATTACAAGTGATGCACGTTTACGCGCAGCATTACCAACAATTAAAGCTGCCGTAGCGAAAGGCGCAGCAGTAATGGTTTATTCTCACCTTGGTCGTCCTGTTGAAGGTGAGCCAAAAGCTGAACAATCTCTTGCGCCTGTAGCGGCTTATTTAACAGAAGCGCTTGGTCAAGAAGTTAAACTTTTCACAGATTACCTAGATGGCGTAGAAGTTGAAGCAGGTCAAGTTGTTCTACTTGAAAACTGCCGTTTCAACGTAGGTGAAAAGAAAAACAATCCTGAACTTGCACAAAAATATGCAGCACTTTGCGATGTATATGTAATGGATGCATTTGGTACAGCACACCGTGCAGAAGCTTCAACTGAAGGCGTAGCGCGTTTTGCAAAAGTTGCAGCAGCAGGTCCTTTACTTGCAGCAGAATTAGATGCTTTAGGTCGCGCACTTAAAACACCTGAAAAACCAATGGTTGCGATTGTTGCAGGTTCTAAAGTTTCAACTAAGTTAGATGTTTTAACTTCACTTTCAGATATTTGTGATCAAATTATTGTTGGTGGTGGTATTGCGAATACATTCTTAGCTGCTGCTGGCTTTAATGTGGGTAAATCACTTTGCGAAAATGACTTAATTGACACAGCTAAAGCAATTGCTGCAAAAGTATCTGTACCACTTCCTACAGACGTTGTTGTTGCAGATGCATCTGAAATTGATTTTGCAGATTTCTTAGGTTCATTGGCTGCGGCTAAAGCAGTTGTGAAAAAAGTTGAAGATGTAGCAGACAACGACATGATTCTTGATGTTGGTCCTGAAACAGCAAAAGCTTTTGCAGAAGTTATTAAAAACTCAAAAACAATTCTTTGGAATGGTCCAGTAGGTGTATTTGAAGTTGATCAATTTGGCGAAGGTACAAAAGCACTTTCTCTTGCAATTGCAGAATCAGCAGGTTTCTCTATTGCTGGTGGTGGCGATACTTTAGCTGCAATTGATAAATACGAAGTTGCTGAAAAAATTGGTTATATCTCTACAGGTGGTGGTGCATTCCTTGAATTTGTAGAAGGCAAAACACTTCCTGCTGTAGCAGCACTTTTAGAACGCGGTTAATCGTTCGCTTAAAGTGAAAAAAGGTTGGCTTCGGTCAACCTTTTTTGTTTATGAAATCGTCATAAAATTGAAACATCACTGTCATATTATGCCTTCAATGAATTAAATCATTCGAAAGGTACATGAAATGAAACAACAATTAGCATTGGCTGCATTATTGGCAACATCTTTAACTTTAACTGCATGTTCAAAGCCAGAACAAGCACCAGCAACTGAAACTGATGCATCTGCTGTAGTGGAAGATTCGGCTCAAGTAACACCAGAACAACAAGCAGAAATTGATGCAATTGATCAACCTGTATTAGATGAGAAAAATACAGATGTACCTGCTGAAATTGCAAATGCACCTGCCGATGCTGCAACAGCTCATGAAGAAAACTAAGGTTAAATTGGGCTAAAAAGCTTAACTTAGCGTTATTTTTGTAAAAGTCCTCAAGATATGAGGACTTTTTTTTTAAAAGATACGAATTGTTGCTGAATTGAAACAGATCCCAATGTAGAATATGGGACATTACCTGGGAGGATATTATGGCTCTTATTTCATTGCGCCAGCTCTTGGATCACGCCGGCGAACATGCTTACGGCGTACCAGCATTTAACGTAAACAACTTAGAACAAATGCGTGCAATTATGTTAGCTGCTGATGCAACTAATTCACCTGTTATCGTACAAGCATCTGCGGGCGCTCGTAAGTATGCAGGCGCACCATTTTTACGTCACCTAATTTTGGCTGCAATTGAAGAATGGCCGCATATTCCAGTGGTTATGCACCAAGATCATGGTACAGACCCTGATGTATGTCAGCGTTCTATCCAATTGGGCTTCTCATCTGTAATGATGGATGGTTCTTTGGGTGCAGATGGTAAAACACCAACATCTTATGAATATAACGTAGACGTTACACGTCGTACGGTTCAAATGGCGCATGCTTGTGGTGTTTCAGTTGAAGGTGAAATTGGTTGCTTAGGTAGCCTTGAAACTGGTTTGGCTGGTGAAGAAGATGGCGTAGGCGCTGAAGGCGTTTTAGATCATTCTCAACTTCTTACTTCTGTTGAAGAAGCACGTAGCTTTGTTGCAGATACAAATGTAGATGCTTTGGCGATTGCTGTTGGTACTTCACATGGTGCTTACAAGTTCACTCGTCCACCTACAGGTGATATCTTAGCAATTGACCGTATTAAAGAAATTCATGCTGCGTTACCAAATACGCATCTTGTAATGCACGGTTCAAGCTCTGTTCCTCAAGAATGGTTAGCTGTAATCAATGAATTTGGCGGCGACATTAAAGAAACTTATGGTGTTCCTGTTGAGCAATTGGTTGACGCAATCAAACACGGTGTTCGTAAAATCAACATTGATACAGATTTACGTTTAGCGTCTACAGGTGCTATGCGCCGTATGATGGCTGAAAAACCAAGCGAATTTGACCCACGTAAATTCTTCTCTGCAACTGTTGATGCAATGAAAGATATTTGTATCGCACGTTATGAAGCGTTTGGTACTGCGGGCAATGCCGACAAGATTCGTCCAATTTCTTTAGAGAAAATGGTTGATCGTTATAAATAATTGCGAAAGTAATCGTTTATAAAAAATAAAAGCCCACGATTTGTGGGCTTTTATTTAACAAAAAGAATTCTATAAACAAAAACATAAGTAGATGAATATATGGAATTAATACTTGCTGCTGCCTTATGTAGCGTTTTCGTCTCAATTTTTCTAAAAATGATGAAAAATAGGGGATTGGAACCTATTCAAATGATTACTTGGAATTATGCAATTGCGAGTATTTTATGCTTTGTATGGTTTAAGCCAGATTTACAACATATTTCGATTATACATACACCGTGGTTACTGATTATTGCTTTGGGTGTGCTTTTACCAAGTGTGTTCCTATTTTTGTCTAAGTCTTTACAAACAGCAGGTATTCTAAAAACTGAAATTGCTCAACGTTTATCTGTAGTTTTATCGCTATTAGCTGCATACGTTATATTTAATGAGCAATTTAATGACTTAAAAATTGCAGGAATAATTTTAGGAATATTCGCTGTATTACTCATTTTATTATCAAATAAATCGAAAGGTGGTGGTAGCAATCAAGGCATTGTGTATTTGGCTTTGGTTTGGGTAGGTTATGCCTTAATCGATGTATTATTAAAATACACAACGGGTTTAGGTTTGCAGTTTTCAGTTGCTTTAAACCTAATGTTTATTTGTGCGTTTATTTTATCTTTAAGTTTTATTTATATTAAATATAACAACATTGGTCAGCTTAAAAATATAGGCGCGGGTGCTGTACTAGGTTTATTAAATTTCGCCAATATTGCACTGTATGTAAAAGCCCATATGTTGTTAAAAGATAGTCCTGCTGTGGTTTTCGCAGGCATGAATATATTAGTTGTTGTATTTGGTGTTTTAAGCGGTTTAGTTTTCTTTAAAGAAAGATTGAAAACAGCTTCGGCGATTGGTTTGGTTTTAGCAATTATAAGTGTTGCTTGTTTGGCTTATTCAATGCTTTAAAGTTTATGATGTTATATAGAAAATTTAATATAAAAATCTATCAATATTTATAGAAAAAAATAGGGACGTTGAGTCCCTATTTTTGAATGTACTTAAAGTTTTGTGAAAATTTCTTCTGCGGTTAAACGTGATTTTGGTAATTTTGCATTGAAATCTTGTTCACTACGAAAGCCCAAAGTCATAATTACAGAAGGGATTAGTCCTTTTTCTGCCAATCCTAATTCTTCTGAAATAATTTGTTCATCGAATCCGCCAATAGGTGTGGCATCTAGATTTTCAATGCCTGCTGCAAGTAGCATTTGCCCAAGTGCAATAAAGGTTTGATTTTCTGCCCAGCGTTGAACGTCACCTTTTTCATTGCGGTAATAATCTACATAACCTGTGCGAGCATTATTTTGAGCTTGTTTTGCAGCATCATCTTTAAAGCGACCACTTAAATCATCACGATTTAATAAGTTGCTTAGATGTTCTTCTGTAATATCTGCTTTGGTACAGAATAAAATAGTGTGTGAAGATTCTAGTACTTTTGGTGCGTTATACGCATATTTTCCAACAAGTGCCTTAGCTATACGTTCTTTTGCAGTGATGTTGTCTGCAATAAAATAATGCCAAGGTTGAATATTAATAGAAGATGGGGCTAAACGTAAAATTTCAAGTAAACGTTCAAATTGTTCTTGCGGAATTTTTTTACTTGAATCGTATGCTTTGGTGGTATATCGAGTTTTTGAAACGTTTAACAAGTCCATCGTTTAGCTCCAAGAAAATTGCTGATTAATTTAGTATATATTTTTTAATGTTAAAGGTAATTGTTGATCTATTAAAGGTGATTTTATAAGTATTTAATTGTTTTAGTTATAAAATATTGCATACATTTTAGAGTTGCACATATTTTTCTGTTGTTTATTGTCAGCGTGACAATATTGTAATTATGAAAAAGTAATTTTCATCTAAATAGTAAGTTAATAATTCCAAGTTTTAAGCTGAAAATCTTTTATATTGTTTTCATCAATTTCTAATATTTGAGCTTCATGTTCGCGCCAATCACCTAAAACAATACGCTTTTTACCATTCACATTATGAATTTTGGGGCGGTGTGTATGACCATGAATTAACATATCTACATGCGCTAAAGCATCATCTACAGCATGTTGATTTACATCCATAATGTCATAAGACTTGGTTTGCTTTGTTTCGGCACTTTTTTTACGAAAACCATTTGCTAATTTTTGTCTAAAGCGCAAAGGTGTACTTTTGAGAAGTCCTAGAATTAATGGATTGCGAATCACTTTACGAAATTTTTGATAAGAAACATCATCTGTGCAAAGTAAGTCGCCATGTTCTAAACGAATTTTTACATTGGAAATTTCTAAATAATCGACATCTTTTAATAAATGACCATTAAATTGATTTAAAAACTTTTGACCTAAAGCAAAATCTCTATTTCCAAATTGGAAGTAGACTTCATTTCCTGCAGTGTTAAATTGTTGTAAGGCTAAAACAATTTCATCTAACCATGGTGCGCTGTAATCATCGCCAATCCATGCGTTAAACCAATCTCCAAGAATATAAAGATGCGTTCCTTTATTTTGATATTCTTTTAACAAATCCAAAAACCCTCTAACAAGTAGAGGGTGATCGGGTGACAAATGTAAATCTGAGATAAACAAATAGGTCACGAATCTTTTCCTTTTAATCCCTCCCGACCTCCCTTTTCAAAAGGGAGGAGAAAACCACATAACGCGAGTGGAAATTCCCTCCTTTATTAAAGGAGGGTTAGGGAGGATTCTAAATTATTCAGAAATGATTTTAGCAGATTCAATTACAACGTTTTCTAAAGGAACGTCAGCGTGGTAACCACGGTTGCCAGTACGAACGCCTTTAATTGCATTTACAACGTCTAGACCTTCAGTTACTTTACCAAATACTGCATAACCCCAACCTTGAGCTGTTTTGCCTGAATGGTTAAGGAATGCGTTGTTGCCAACGTTAATGAAGAATTGAGCAGATGCAGAATGAGGAGCTTGTGTACGCGCCATTGCAATTGTGCCCAAATCGTTTGTTAAGCCGTTGTCTGCTTCGTTTTCGATTGCATCACGTGTTGCTTTTTCTTTGAAGTTTTCATCCATGCCGCCGCCTTGGATCATGAAACCATCAATTACACGGTGGAAAATTACGCCATCATAGAAACCGTCACGAACATATTCTAAAAAGTTAGCAACTGTGATAGGTGCTTTTTCTGCGTTAAGCTCAAGAACAATACGGCCTTTATTGGTGTTTAATTCAACTTGAGGAAAACTCATTGTGTAATCTCCTTTACATGGACATGAAAGCCATGGGTTTTTTGGTTGTGAGAAGCATAAGCAAACTGTAAACTACAAGGCAAGTAAAAACGTTATTTTCTTTGTTAAAAATACAGAAAAGCGTTTTAATTATCCAAATTTTTATTTTAAAAGTGATTTTACTACTATGAAGCCAAATGATGTTGTTTCATCTCTGCCGAACAATCCGACACCAAGTAACAATGCCTCTGTCGAAGCTGTGCAGCAAGAACAACAGCCAGGCTTGGACTTTGTACGTCAAGTCATTACAGACGATTTAGAAGCTGGCCGTACACAACAAGTTGTAACACGTTTCCCGCCAGAACCAAATGGTTACTTGCATATTGGTCATGTGAAAGCAATTTGCTTAAACTTTGGTATTGCACAAGAATTTGATGGTTTATGTAATCTTCGTTTTGATGATACAAACCCAGATGCCGAAGAACAAGAATATGTTGATGGTATTGCAAACGATGTGAAATGGTTAGGCTTTGAATGGAATGGCGCACCGCGTTATGCATCGAGCTACTTCGACCAGCTTTATACATGGGCAGTTCAACTGATTAAGCAAGGCGATGCATACGTAGATTTACAGTCACCTGAAGAAATTCGCTTAAACCGTGGTAATTTCCAAGAGTTAGGTAAAAACTCTCCGCAACGTGATGCGACTGTTGAAGAAAACCTAGCACGCTTTGAACAAATGCGTAATGGTGAATTGGGCGAAGGACAAGCTGTTTTACGTGCCAAAATTGACATGTCAGCGCCTAACATTCATATGCGTGACCCGATTTTGTACCGCGTTCTGCATTCTGAACATCACCAAACAGGTGATAAGTGGAAAATGTACCCAATGTACGACTATGCGCATCCTTTATCAGATGCAATTGAAGGCATTACGCACTCACTTTGTACATTAGAGTTTGTAGATCATCGTCCATTCTATGATTGGGTTGTTGAAAAAGTTCAATCTCCATCGGTTCCACGTCAGTACGAATCTAGCCGTTTAAATGTTGATTACACCATTACCTCTAAACGTAAGTTACGTCGTTTAGTAGATGGCGGTTTTGTTAATGGTTGGGATGATCCACGTATGCCTACAGTAGTTGGTATGCGTCGTCGTGGTTTCACGCCAGAAGGCTTGCGTGATTTCTGTAAGCGCGTTGGTGTAACGAAAGTTGATGGCAGTATTGTTGATGTTGCAATGCTTGAATACTGTATTCGTCAATCTTTAGAAAATACGGCTGCTCGCGGTATGGCTGTGTTAAATCCACTTAAAGTGACTTTAACCAATTTGCCAGAAGCAATGGATTTAGTTCATTCACGTCATCCAAACGTAGATATGGGCGAACGTGTAATTCCTTTAACATCTGAAATTTACATTGATCGTAAAGACTTTGAAGAAGTGCCACCAAAAGGCTTTAAACGCTTAACAACAGATGGTGAAGTTCGTCTGCGCCATGCTTATGTGATTAAGTGCGATGAAGTAATTAAAGATGAAAATGGTGAAATTGTAGAACTTAAATGTTCAATTGACCCTGAAACTTTAGGTAAAAACCCTGAAGGTCGTAAGGTGAAAGGTGTTGTGCATTGGGTTTCAGCGACTAAAGGTATTCCTGCAGAAGTTCGTATTTACGATCGTTTATTTACAGAATCTGATCCTGAAGTGGGTGAAGACTTCCTTGATAACTTGAATCCTGAATCTTTAAAAGTAGTTCAAGCTGTTATTGAGCCTGCTTTGGCACAAGCTAAACCAGAAGATCGTTTCCAATTTGAACGTGAAGGTTACTTTGTGGCAGATCAACATGATCATACAACTGAAAAGCCTGTGTTTAACCGCATCTTAGATTTAAAAGATAGTTTTAAACCTGCAAAATAGTTCAGTTCAAATAAAAAACCGCCTTCAAGGCGGTTTTTTATTGAGTGTAATTTACATATTAGTGGTTTTTGTGATCTTGCTCATTGAGCTGAAAATAGGCAACAAGCTGTGCTTTCTGAGCTTTGGCTTTTTCACGGAGTTTCTTCTTAATGTATAGAACGATTGCAAAGCACGTTGTTGTCACTGTAAGCATCATACTGTTCATATAGCTCATTACAGAGCTTACATAACCAATGGTGGTCAATCTGTTCATCATCTTAATGACTTGAGGGCTGCTTTCAACGCCTGTAATTGCCCATGTGCACAAATGTTCACAGTTATTAATAATAAGATGGTAATTATTTTCGTGCATACGACTTCGCATACGGCGCACAACTTTACGACCTGAATATTTAGGTTGATTGTATTTTTGAACTTTTACGGGTTTGCCAAAGCTAAATTTTTCCATTGAAGTAATTTCAATAGGGTGCTTTTTAAAAATGTGAGCAAAGCCAGAGTAATGAATAACACGCCCACGACCAGCGTAAATACCATGATGGGTATAGCCAAAGTGGGTAACAATGAGATGAGACCCTAATGGAAATCGTTTTTTCTGCTGTTGCATTGACGTATTTACCAATAAAGTTACAAGTGTATTTTAATGCGATATTTTACAGTGTTTGATTTCGGATTACGATAGTTCAAAGGCTGATGAAAACATAATGAAACAAATGCAAAAAACCACAATAAAAAATAGATTTTGCAATAATGTATAAGCGCAATTCTAGCGACTTTCTCTGGTGTTGTACAAGCTGAGTAGAGTTTGGAACTTAGAGAGTACACAATACTTCATTAATATTGATGTTATTTTTCTGATAAATAGCCTAAGCAATTGTAAAAGCTTAATTTTATAATGAATGCAGGCATGTATCATTCAAATTATAAATCTATAGGCTTGTATATGAAAAATACTAAACAAGATTTCAATTTTTTAAAAATAGGCAATGTGTAGAGATAACTGAAAAGGGTATGTATTCCGTCATTACAAATCATAAAATCAATTTTTATGACTTCAGCCCGTCAGCATTAAAACAAATTATTTTGCCATTTCTAAAATTGAATTTTGAGTAGAGCAAAGCTTTATCGCTTCTTTAGAATCCATTTGCTCAATATTTTCTTCAAATTCTTTTTTACGTTTTTGAAGTTCTTCTTTTGGAACACCTAATTTTTTACCAAATTTTTCCATTTTGTTCCAAGACTCTTGGCATTCGCTCGGCATTTTACTGCATGCAGTTAATGAAGCTAGTGTAATCCCCATACTTAATAAGAAAAATTTATTCATAATCATCCTTAAATTTTTTGTGTTTATTTTTTAATCTTTGTCATTAAATCATAGGGTGTAATTGTTTGTAAATTACCCAAATAAAATGAAACACGATTTTAAAGCAAATAAAAAAGGTATTTAGATTTACACCTAAATACCTTCTTCGCGATTCTTCACTACTATTGCAGTGGTAAATGCTGAAGTTCGTTTAACTCTTTGCGGCTATAACCTCGAGAGGCTAAAACTTTCTTAATACCGATAATGACATCTTCATCTGTCGCTTTAGCTAAAGCTTCAATAAGCTGTTCATTTGTCTTACAAGAGCAATCATTTTCAACACAAGAAATTTGGTTCTTATGTTCGTTGTGTTGTTCATTAGAGAACAACTTTTGCCAAAAACTCATAGAGCCTTCATACGCAACCTAACATAGTTCGAAATATAGACATATTAAAAAATAATGCAAGTATTCTTCTGTGATGCTTTAGTCATTTGAATGAAATATTTTTGTAATTTTGGTATGAGAAAACAACAATTAAACAGGAGATAGTTAAAAATAGATTATAAATCATTCATTTTGAAGCATAAAAAAAGGAGATGTAATTTACACCTCCTTTATGACAATTTTATTTTATGAAACAAATTGTTTAAATCTTTTCAAATAAAACACCAGATTCAACGTGATGCGTATATGGGAACTGATCGAACAACGCAAATTTTGTAATGCGATGTGTTTGGCTTAATAATCCAAGATTGTCATACAACGTATCTGGGTTACATGAAATATAAATAATACGTTCAAAGCGCTGTATAAGCTTTAACGTATCATCATCAATACCTGCACGTGGTGGATCTACAAATACAGTGTTGAAGTCATAGCTTGAAATATTAATCTCCGCTTCTTCTAGCCGTCTAAATTCACGCTCGCCATTATAAGCTTGGGTAAATTCTTCGGCAGACAAACGTGCTACTTGAATGTTGTCTATCGCATTTTTTTCGATATTCCACTGCGCTGCATATACAGAAGATTTAGCAAGTTCTGTTGCAAGTACGCGGTTAAACTTCAAAGAAAGCGGTAGGGTAAAGTTGCCATTACCACAGTAAAGTTCAAGTAAATCTTTATCTGTTTTTTCAGCAGCATTACATGCCCATTCAAGCATTTTTTGGCATACTTGAGCATTGGGTTGAGTAAAGCTACTTTCAATTTGTTTATAAGCAAATTTACGGTCAAAAACTTGAAGTTCTTCTACAACATAGTCATCAGTTAGAATGACTTTTTGACCACGACTACGACCAAAAATTTTAATATTGAGTTGTTCTGAAAATGCTTTTGCAGCGGTTTCCCATTCTGCTTCAAGTTTGCAGTGATAAATAAGTGTTACAAGCATTTCACCGCTGAGTGTTGCTAAAAAATCGACTTCGAATAAACGCTTCGACAAAATAGGTTCAGCTTTTATTGCTTCGAGTAGTTTTGGCATTAAAACGTTAATGCTTTTATCTGCAATTGGAAACTCATCTATACGAACAACTGTTTTTTGGTTGTCTTCATCGCGCTCGAACATCGCATAGAACATATCATCATCTGTATGCCAAATACGGAATTCTGCACGCATACGGAAGTTTTGTTCAGGAGATGCAAAAACTTCTAATGAGGGAGGATTAAATTCGGCAAATTGCGCTGAAATACGTTCAACTTTTGCTTCAAGTTGTTGCTGATAAGATGAAGTCATAATGCAGTAAAAATCACAAACATATTCAAAACAGGGATGGTAACAAAGTTTGCCTTTGAACACTAAAGGAATTGGATAATTTTACGAAAAAACTGTATGAGGGGGACTAATTAAAAGAGAACCTCAAATAAGTTTTTACATCATAAGGACTATAATTGTGGAATGGAGAAAACTTTCTGTTTTAATATTTGTATATTATTAATTTGATGAAACTTTTATATTAATTAGAAAAATCTAGTTTTTGTGGTATCTCTTTTAATTTGGCCTTAAAGGAAAATTCTGAATCATT
The DNA here is from genome assembly GCF_034187745.1 of Acinetobacter faecalis. NCBI lineage: Bacteria > Pseudomonadati > Pseudomonadota > Gammaproteobacteria > Moraxellales > Moraxellaceae > Acinetobacter > Acinetobacter faecalis. The sequence goes on from NZ_JAXHPF010000003.1 coordinate 106,627, forward strand.
AAAACATATTTTTATATCGTGTTTTTTCACATAGTAATCCATTGTTTGCAAAAAAAAATGATAATCATCTTTTTCTTTAATATCTACACTCCATGATAATTTAAGATTTTTTTTGCTATTTATAGTAAAGCTATAAAAAATTTTATAAGTATTTGTATCTATTTTTTTTAAGATTAAAATATCAATAACATGATCCCATCTAAGGCTCTTTTTTTTTAAAAAAAAGTCCCGATATGAAGCTCCATATTCATTAATATAAACTGGGAATGTTGTTGAAAAAAGGAACCATCCTGCAAAAAACATGGATAGAACGGTCAGTATTAGCAGACATTTATCTAATGAAGGGTATGAAAAAAACAATAAAATGCCATCTTTAAAAATAGAAAATGTTATGTATAAGGAAAAGAAAACAATAAGAGCTGATGCTAATCTCGATGGAAAAAAATCTTTACTTATAAAAGCACATCTAGGAGTAGGAGCAAATTTTTCATTTTGACTAAACATTATTATTCAACTTATTTAAATTTTGGTAGCTTCATTCGATAATTTTGTAAAAAATTGAATTATTGTAATGTAGTGCTAACAAAGTGATTTAAATCATAGAGACTATAGTAATTTAACAGAATAGCTATTATACGAGATTAAGATGCAAATAAAAGTTAATTGAATCATGTAAACGTAGTATATCAACAATAAAAAAGCCCATAACAATTAAGTTACGGGCTTTTCGCTTTTATATGAAATGAATTAGTCCATTGTCATTAAGCTTGCATTACCACCCGCAGCAGCAGTGTTAATGCTAATTGCACGTTCAATTATAAAACGTTCAAGTGGAATGTTGTAGTCACCAGAATTTAAGTGAGTAATACCAACAATCGCACCTTTACGGCTCGCAATTTGCTTTTGCAATTCAAGTAATTCAGAAGCATTGTTGTGGTGCAATACTGCTTCAAAATCGCCAGTTACAACATCTTTAACCACTTTAATGTTGTCAATGACAGCTTTAGGCATGCTAGATAAATGCTTCAAAATAAATATATTTTCTGTAAGAACCACGGCATGGCTACCAACAGCAAAAATAGCAAGTAACTGTTGAATTTGGTCACGTTCGTTATCTGCTAAAGACAATACACGTTCACGTGGAACAACAACATATTGGTTGCTTTCGCCTGTAGGACCTTGTAACTCGTAGCTGTTACCCACACAGAATGCTTGTGGCATTTTCAATTCATATTGTGGGAACGTTTTTTGTGCCCAAGTTTTGAATTGTTCCAATACCGTTGCATTGTCTGTTAAAGGTGTAATTTCGCCAGTTGCATAAGGTTTAGCTAACTTTTTACGGTCACAGTTTTCCATTAAGCGGTATAGGTAAATTGGACCACCAGCTTTAGGACCAGTACCAGATAAGCCTTCACCACCAAAAGGTTGTACGCCAACAACAGCACCAACAATGTTGCGGTTGATGTATAAGTTACCTACTTGAGCTTTAGCAACAACAGTTTGAATTGTTTCATCAATACGTGTGTGCAAGCCCATAGTTAAGCCATAACCTTTAGAGTTAATATGATCAAGCAATTGATCTAATTCACCATATTGGTAAGTGATGACGTGTAGAACAGGACCAAATACTTCACGCTCTAAGTCATCAAGGTTTGGAAGTTCAATTAACGTTGGTGGAACAAACGTACCATTTGTAAGATCATCATTATTTGCATTACGCATAAGTTGATGAACTTTATGACCTTTTGAAGTCATTTTTTCAATATGGTTACGAATAATTCCTTGTGCTTCAGCATCAATTACAGGACCAATGTCAGTTTTTAATAGACTTGGATTACCTACGCGTAGTTGTTGCATTGCACCTTTAAGCATTGCAATTACGCTTTCAGCATTATCTTTTTGAACACATAAAATACGTAAAGCTGAACAACGCTGACCAGCACTGTCATAAGCAGAGTTCACAACATCTAAAATAACTTGTTCAGTTAAAGCAGATGAGTCAACGATCATGGCATTTTGACCACCAGTTTCCGCAATAAGAGGAATAGGCGTGCCATTTTTACTTAAGCGGTTAGCAACAGTTTTTTGCAAGATTTTTGCAACTTCTGTTGAACCAGTGAACATGATGCCTTTAATACGGTCATCTTGGCTAAGTTGTGAACCCACAGTTTCACCACGACCTGGTACAAGTTGTACAACAGATTGAGGCACACCAGCCAACCATAAAATGCGAATTGCTTCGGCTGCAATTAACGGTGTTTGTTCAGCAGGTTTTGCAATGACAGTGTTACCTGCAACCAATGCCGCTGCAATTTGACCCGAGAAAATTGCAAGCGGGAAATTCCAAGGACTAATACATAACACTGTACCTAAAGCTTCAATGTTTGCATTTTTGTCTAAATCAACAATTTGAGAAGCGTAATAACGTAGGAAATCTACAGCTTCACGAACTTCTGCAATTGCATTGGCATAAGTCTTACCACTTTCACGGCTTAAAAGAACCATTAATTCTTGTAAGCGTGATTCCATGATGTCAGCAGCACGAAGTAAACAGCCTGCACGCACATCTTTGTCTGTGTTAATCCAATCACTTTGTGCATTTGCAGCAGTATTTAATGCAGCATCAACTTGTGCAGATGTTGCTTCAATTAATGTACCCACAACATCATTATGATTTGCAGGGTTGATAATGTTTTCTGCTACAGCAGATGTATCTTCAACAATTTCTTTGCCAAGCGGAGCAGCATGCCATTGATGAGCCATCAATTTAGTTGCTGTTTCATTTAATTGAAGCAAGTCTTTATCGTTAGCAAGGTCTAAACCTGAAGAGTTTTTACGGTTAAAGCCGTATAAATCTATAGGGAATGGAATACTAAGATGTTTTTGACCTGTTTTACCTTCTTTGCGCTGCGCTTCTTGAATCGTTTGACGCGGATTTTCGATTAAATCTTCAACTTTAAGATTTTTATCTGCAATACGGTTTACGAATGATGTGTTCGCACCATTTTCAAGTAAACGACGGACTAAGTAAGCCAATAAAGTTTCATGGTTACCAACAGGTGCATAAATACGGCAAGGTACGCCTAATTTATGTTCAACTTTTGGACCTACAACTTGTTCGTATAATGGTTCACCCATACCGTGTAGGCATTGGAACTCATATTGACCAGGGTAGTATTTAGCAGGGTTTGCCATGTGATAAATTGTTGCCAAAGATTGCGCATTGTGGGTCGCAAACTGAGGGTAAATTTGATCTGGAGCAGCAAGTAATTTACGAGCACAAGCAATGTAAGACAAATCTGTATGCACTTTACGAGTGAAAACAGGGTAGTCAGACATACCTTCAATTTGCGCTTTTTTAATTTCGCTATCCCAATATGCGCCTTTAACCAAACGAATCATTAAGCGTTTTTCGCTACGTTTAGCTAGATCAATAATATAATCTACAACGTAAAAGCAACGTTTTTGATAAGCCTGAATGACGAAGCCAATGCCTTTCCAATCTTTAAGTTTTGGTTCGAAGCAAAGACGTTCTAATAATTCTAAAGAAATTTCTAAACGTTCAGTTTCTTCAGCATCAATGTTTAAACCAATGTTGTACTGTTTTGCCAACAATGCAAGGTTATAAACTTTGCTATAAAGCTCGTCATGTACACGGTCAATTTGCGCACGTACATAGCGAGGGTGCAAAGCTGAAAGCTTAATTGAAATACCAGCGCCATCGTAAACGTCTTTATCGGCAGATGCTTTACCAATTGAATGAATTGCATTGGTATAGTCTTGGTAATAACGTTCTGCATCGTGATCTGTTAATGCAGCTTCACCAAGCATATCGTATGAATAGCGGAAACCTTTTGCTTCAAGTACTTCAGCATTTTGTAGTGCTTCGCCAATAGTTTCGCCAGTAACGAACTGTTCGCCCATCATACGCATAGCAACGTCTACTGCTTTACGAATAATACCGCGGCTTGAACGTGCAAGAAGACCTGTTAAAACAGTGCTTAAACTTTTTTGTTTTGGTGTTTCCATCAACTTGCCTGTAAGCATTAAGCCCCAAGCAGCAGCGTTTACGAACATTAGGTTACTGTTACCTAAATGATCTTTCCAACTACCTTGGTTGATTTTGTCACGAATAAGTAAGTCGCGTGTTGCTGTATCTGGAATACGTAACAATGCTTCTGCAAGGCACATTAATGCGATGCCTTCTTGAGAAGAAAGAGAGAATTCTTGAAGTAGACCTTGAACAATACCAGCCTTGCCATTTGAGCCTTTACGTTCACGTAAAGCATGCGCAAGTTGGAACGCTAAATCTTGAATGTTGCCATTAAGTTCGTCTGAAATTTCACTATGTGCAAGTAAGTTTTCTACACAATCACTTTCATCAATGCGCCAAGCATCATTGATTTTTTGTTCGTACTCATTTTTTTCACGAAATTGGGAGATATATTCTAAATGAGGTTTTGAATTATCAGTTTGAAATTCGTTTTCAGTGATATTCATGTCAGCATCCTGTGACTACAAAAAATAATAGGTAAAAAACCAGATATAATTTATGATTACAGAAAATTTAACGAACAACTCACTATATTTTGTGTGTTTTTTAGAGAATTATTCGGATGACGACTCACACAACCACGCTAGACCGTATAGATATTAAGATTTTAGACATTCTTCAAAAAGATGGAAAAATTTCGAATATTAAATTGGCAGAAGCTGTAAATTTATCACCAACAGCTGCTTTAGCTCGTGTGCAAAAGCTAAATAAAGAAGGATATATATTAGGCTATGAAGCACGGCTGAATCCAGACAAATTGAATTGTGGTTTTGTAGTATTTGTAGAAATATTACTAGATAAAACCACACCAAATGCTTTGGATGCTTTTTCAGATGCAGTTGTGCATTATCCTGAAATTGTTGAATGCCACATGATTAGTGGTGGATTTGATTTTGTGGTGAAAATTCGCTGTACCAATATGGAAGAGTTTCGAAAAATTTCAGGTCAAATTTTGTGGCAATTACCAGGTGTGAAAGAAACCCGTAGTTATCCTGTTATGGAAGTGATTAAAGAATCGAGCCAAATTAAATTGAAAATGCCACCAAAAGCAGCAGTTTAATTATACATCGTAAGAAATTTACAATAGAAAAAGGGGCATTTAGCCCCTTTTTCTATTTCACTTTAAAGAAATAAGATTATTTCTTATCGTGTTTCATTTCTTCCATCGCTTGTGCGTAAAGTGTTTCAGCGCGTTCAAAACGCTCTTCAACTTCTTTAGAAGGCGCTTTGCCTAATAAGCTTACAACAACAATTGAAATTGTAGAAAGAATGAAGCCAGGAACAATTTCGTATAGGCCTGTATCTGCAAAGTAAGTTTTCCATGCAATTACAGTTACAGCACCAACAATCATACCTACAATTGCGCCATTCAACGTCATACGTTTCCAGAACAATGAAAGTAAAATTAATGGGCCAAAAGCAGCACCAAAACCAGCCCAAGCATAAGCAACTAAGCCTAAAACTTTACTTTCTGGGTTCATACCTAAGCAAATTGCAATAATTGCAATAAGAATTACCATTAAACGACCAACCCAAACCAATTCGTTTTGAGATGCGTTTTTACGGAAAAAGCCTTTGTATAAATCTTCGGTTAAAGTTGTAGAACATACAAGTAACTGACAGCTAAGCGTACTCATTACCGCAGCTAAAATTGCAGCTAAGATAATACCTGCAACCCAAGGATTGAATAAAACCTTAGTCACTTCCATGAATACGATTTCAGGGTTAGCGTCGACCAATGCACCTAGTTCAGGGTTTGCATGGAAATAAGCAATACCAATATAACCAACAGCAACAGCACCACCTAAGCAAAGAATCATCCAAGTCATACCAATACGGCGAGCCGCAGGAATTACTTTTACAGAATCAGCAGCCATGAAGCGTACTAGAATATGTGGTTGACCAAAGTAGCCTAAGCCCCAAGCCATTGACGATAGAATTGCAACAACACTCAAATCGCCAATTAAGCTATTTGCATGTGGACGTGCATTTTCAATAAGAACCGTAACGCTTTGCGCATGATCGCCAATTGCAAGGTAAGTTACGATAGGTGCTAGTAATAATGCAAAAATCATCAAACCAGCTTGGAATGTATCTGTCCAACTAATTGCAAGGAAACCACCAATACATACATAACTGATTGTAGCGATAGCGCCAATCCATAATGCAGTTGTGTAGTCCCAACCAAATAGGCTTTCAAATAATCGCGCGCCCGCAACCATACCTGAAGCACAGTAAATCGCGAAGAAAATTAGAATAACGACAGCAGAAATTAAGCGTAAAACTTTTTTTGTATCGCCAAAACGACTAGTGAAATAGTCTGGGAGGGTTAAGGCGTTATTTTGAACCTCTGTATGTGTACGTAGACGTCCAGCAACAAGTAGCCAGTTGAGCCAAGCACCAATAACCAAACCAATAGCAATCCATGCTTCAGATAAACCTGAAAGATAAATTGCACCTGGTAAGCCCATCAATAGCCATCCGCTCATGTCGGATGCACCAGCAGATAAAGCGGTTACTACGCTACCTAAGCTTCGTCCACCTAAAATATAGTCATCAAAATTTGTAGTGGCTTTGTAGGCATATAGCCCAATACCAATCATAGCCACGATATAGAACATGAATGTTACTAATGTGGGATTCAGTTGGCTCATCATTTTGCCATCCTTTGTCAGTCCTAAAAGAATCATCTATCCAAGATGAATTTTTATGCATTTTTTGCAAGTTGCTGATTCAAGCACAATATTAAAATTACGCTCTGTAACAATTGAGTGGCTCTTGTACGATGTTTGTGCAACGGAATGTAATTTTGGTTACAAAGTGGAAATGATGAAGGTTAATTGTTTTTGTGTGATAATAATTCTTATTTGTATTTATTTGCAGGCATTTAGACTATAGGATGCTTGCTATATAAAAAGTAGATTAGGAATTTATTATGATGAGTTTTATAAAATGAATATGAATAAAAAAATTAAAGAAGTACTTTTGTATGGTGGTTTAGGTTGGGGCTTGCCATTTTTTGTCTTTTTCTCAATTTTACGATGGATTGAATATAAGTCTCCTGCATTTGGTTCTTTAAGTGTCTTTTTTATTGTGAGTGTAACTGCGGGTTGCTTAGTAGGCTTGATAACTAAGATTTTAATTAAAGATGCTGTAGAGATAAAATTCGATATGAAAGTATTCTGCAAATCCATTTTACTTTTTGCTTTTGCAATTCTTATTTATGGGCTTATATTTCGATATATTCTCCTCCCTAATAATTGGAATCAATCATTTGTTGGAACGATTATTTTACTTATCTTACTTTTTATTGCTTCATTAATTCAAAATAGAATGATTGTAAAAAAAGCCTCTATATAGAGGCTTTTTTATTTAAAGGGAGAAAACTTATTTTAAGAAACGTTGATAACCTAAGTTATTGGTAATTTCATCGTATGGATAACTGATGTTTTCTAATGTTTCAATTAAACCATCTGGGTTTTGTTGAGCATCTTCAGCTTCTAAACCAACCAATACACGACCTTCCGCTGCACCGTGGTTACGGTAATGGAAAAGGGTAATATTGTGTGTTGGACCAAGGCGTTCTAAGAAAGTGAGTAAAGCACCCGGACGTTCAGGAAATTCTACACGGAATAAACGTTCATTTTCTAAATCTGCATGACCGCCAATTAAATAACGAATATGTAATTTAGCAACTTCATCATCAGACAAATCATCTACATCAAATTTAACTTTTAATGCTTCATAAATGTCTTGACGTTCTTTTTCACCAGATTTAAGACTAATCCCCACAAAAACTTGTGCAGCAGATGCGTGACTTGCACGGTAGTTAAACTCGGTAATGTTACGGCCTTGCAATGCACGGCAGAAGTTAAGGAATGAACCTTTTTCTTCAGGAATTGTAACTGCAAAAATAGCTTCTTTACGTTCGCCCAGTTCTGTACGTTCTGCAATATAGCGTAAACGGTCAAAGTTCATGTTTGCACCGCAAACAATAGACACTAAATTTTTATTTTCAATACCATGTTCAGCCACGTATTTTTTAATACCTGCTAAAGCCATTGCACCTGATGGTTCTACAATGCTTCGGCATTCGTCATAGGTATCTTTAATTGCAGCACAAATTTCATCTGTATTAACCAAAACAACATTTGGTTCAACAATTGGACCTGAATTATCAGATTTTTGTAGACGAATGACATCAAATGGTTTTTCGCCAATTTGTGCAACAGCCGTACCATCGGCAAATAAACCAACTGTAGGTAAAATTACACGCTCATTTGTTTCGAGTGCTGCTTTTAAACAAGCAGACTCATCATATTCAACAGGAATAACTTTTACATGTGGTGCAACATCACCTAAGTAAGCAGCAACACCTGCAATTAAACCGCCACCGCCAACAGCAACAAATACATAATCTACATCACGCCATTGACGTAAAATTTCATTACCAATTGTGCCTTGTCCAGCCATTACGAGTTCATCGTCATAGGGTGGAATAAATGTCATACCATCTTCAGCTGCACGTGCAATTGCGTATTTGTTAGCAACATCGAAAGAGTCACCATGTAATACAACTTCACCACCTAAGCGTTTAACAGCTTGCACTTTAATGTCTGGTGTTGTTTTTGGCATAACAATAATGGCGCGAATACCTAACTTTTGACCAGATAATGCCACGCCTTGAGCATGGTTACCTGCTGAAGCAGTAATAACGCCACGTTCCAACTGAGATTTCGGTAATTGACTAATACGGTTATAGGCACCGCGTAGTTTGAATGAAAAGACAGGTTGTAAATCTTCGCGTTTAAAGCGAATGTTATTTTTTAGCTTTTCACTAATTCGTGGCGCTGCTTCGAGTGGGGTTTCGATTGCAACATCGTACACAGTTGCTTGTAATATTTGTCGAACCAAACGAGACAGCATGTTAATTTTCCATCTAACAGTTTAAAATAGGCGCTTATTGTAACAAAACCCCATACATTTGGGCTGTAAAATCGGCATCAAATGTGAAAAATAGTTGAGTAATGTCATGAGTCTATATGCAACCCAAGATGAGAAAAAGCAAGCAGCAGCAAAAGCCGCTTTAAAACACTTACCAAAAGGGGGCATTTTAGGCGTTGGTACGGGAAGTACTGTTAATTTTTTAATTGATCTTTTACCTGAACTTCAATTAGAAGCTGCGGTTGCGAGTTCTGAAGCAACAGCACAACGTCTTAAAAAAATAGGTATTGAAGTTGTAGATATGAATAGCGTAGGTGGTTTAGATGCTTACGTAGATGGCGCAGATGAAATTGATCGTCATATGCATATGGTAAAAGGTGGCGGTGCTGCACTTACACGTGAAAAAATTGTGGCTTCTATTGCTAAAAAATTCGTGTGTATTGTAGATGACTCTAAATGGGTTGAACAATTAAGTCGTGAATTCCCACTTCCTGTAGAAGTGATTCCAATGGCGCGTTCTGCTGTTGCGCGTAAAATCGTATCTTTAGGTGGTGATCCTGTATATCGTGAAGGCTGTGTAACAGATAATGGCAACGTAATTTTAGATGTTTATAACCTAAACATTTTAAATGCATTAGAGCTTGAAAAGACGTTAAACGATATTCCGGGTGTTGTATGTAATGGTATTTTTGCTTTAAATAAAGCAGATGTAGCTGTTGTAGCAACTGATAACGGTATTGAAGAACGTACTGCGGTTTAATACTAACTTCTTGAAGCGATAATCTCCCTAAATCCCTCTTTATTAAGAGGGGTTTGTTTCCTCCTTTTACAAAGGTGAGCAGCACTGCTGCGCAAGGGGAGGATTAAAATAAGAAAAGATAAAATGACGCTCAACGACTTACCTGAAATTCAAATTACACGAAATATTCGATCTACACGGTTAAGACTGCGTGTAGAGCCAACACGAATACGTTTAACTGCACCCATATTTTGTACAAAACGACAAATTCAGAGTTTTATAGATCAGTCAGAAACGTGGTTGCTTAAAACATGGCAAGCACAACAAGATAAAATTATAAAAATAGATAGAACATTACCTACAGAAATTGGTTTATTTAATTTAGATTTTCCTGTGAGAATTGAATATTGCACTCAAAAGAACAATTTTATTTTTGATGCTGAAAATTTAATTTTAAAAATCAGTGATCGTACACCTGAAAAGTATTTAAAAGCTTTTGTTGTGGAATATGCAAAAGAACAGTTACCGATATATTTACATGATGTAAGTCTAGATACAGGACTTAAATTTACTGAATGTAGTATTAGGCAGCCTAAAACACGTTGGGGAAGTTGCTCTGCTCAACAGAAGATTATGCTGAATAGTGCATTGGTACTTTATAGCAAAGAAGTTGTGCGTTATGTATGTGTGCATGAGTTAGCGCATACAGTTCACTTTAACCATAGTACGCAATTTTGGCAGTTGGTAAATCAGCATGATGTGAATTTGAAAACACACCAAAAACAATTAAAAACAAAGCCTGTGCCATATTGGTGGATTACTTAAGTACATACTATTTTTCTAAGATGTTTTCTACTTCTTTTGCTGTTATAGCATCTTTGAATAAGAAGCCTTGTCCTTGAGAACATCCCATTTTAATAAGCATTTCAAGTTGTTCTTCATTTTCAATGCCTTCAGCAATAATATTCATATTTAACACAGGGCCGAGTTTCACAATACCTTCAACAATTGCGGCAATTGTTTTTTGCTCTGTTATTTTTTCAATAAAGCTGTAATCAATTTTAATATTATTTACAGGTAAATCTCTTAGATGAGTTAAAGAAGAATGACCTGTACCAAAATCATCGAGAGAAATTTTAATACCAGCATCTTGAAGTTTCTTTAATGCACGAATGACATACTCAACGCCACGATCTGAAAAAAAATGTTCTGTAATTTCAATTTCGATATGGTTAGGTGAAATATCTGCGGTTTGCATACGTTGTAGAAGTGTTTCTGCGTAGTTATCTCGTAAGAACTCAACAGGTGATGCATTAATGGCGATAGGAATTATTTTCTTACCTAAACTTTGCCATTTTTTAATATCTGCAAAAATTCTATTTTGCATTTCGGCACTAATTTTGCTGGAAAGCTCAAAATCATCAAAAGCTTCTGCAATGGTTTCGGGAGTGTATATGTTTTGAGTTTCTGGAGATTTCCAACGAAGTAATGCTTCAAATCCTATTACTTTTAAGGTTTTAAGATCTACTTTGGGTTGGTAATACGGTGAAATAGACTTTTCACGAATAATTCGTCGTGCAGTTTCAATCTGAATGGCTTTGCTTCTAGTGACATTAAACATATTTTCATTGAAATATTGAATTCCACCACGACCACGTATTTTTAGATCACTTAATGCAGTATCTGCACATTGTAATAAATTAGAAAAATTCTCTGCATCTTGTGGATAGACAGCACAACCAATACTCATGCTACTACTTAGGATTTTACCATTGTATTCATATGGCTCGTGCATAAGATTCAGTATTTTCTTACCAATGGCATCTAAATCATCAATATTTTGCATATCGTAATAAACGACAGCAAATTCATCGCTCCCTAATCTAGAGATTAATGTTGAGTGATTGAATTCTTTTTTTAATCTTTTTGCGAAACTTTTCAGAATAAAATCACCAGCGGAATAGCCTTGAGTGTCATTAATATTTTTAAAGTGGTCTAATCCAATAAGGAATAGGCTTATATATTTATGATGGTTATTTGCTTTGAAAAACTGTTGAGCATTATTTTTTAAACCGTATCTATTTAATAATCCTGTTAGTTCATCTGTTTCATTAGAGATACGTAAGGCATTTTTAACCTTATTACTCATTTCTTTTTGAGTTTTGAGTTTAGTTAAAACATTTTGGTGAGATTGATAATGCTGTTCTACATCTACAAGACTAACAAACCATTCAATAGTGTTAGTGCTTGTTAAATTAGGTTTAGCCAGTACAATAAACCAATGATATTCACCATTCATGTTATTGATAATTCTAAGTTGATGTTCAATATTATGTGGATCATCTATTGGAGTATTTAATAATTCTTTAAATTCTGTGATGTCATTTGGATGAATTGTATCGAGAATATCTTGTAATTCTATATTTTGTGTTTGCAGGTTTAAGTATTGTTGAAAATCTTCATTGATATAAACGTTATTTGAGTGAAGTATAAAAGCAAAATTTGGAATTTGATTTAACAATGTTTTATTTGTTTCTGACAAAAGAGAGTGTGTATTAGCTACAGGTACACTGGAATCAGTTTGATTGTATTCTGAAGTTACAATTGGTGTACGCACTATTTTCAGACCCTATTTAAATTCTTAGTGATAAAAAATCACTTATATGTTTGTATTTTTAGTCTTTAAAATTATGTTTAGAACATGAGTTTTCAACATGCTTATAAATTCACAAGATATTCTTCATTGTTTATGTGAACAAGAAATAATATACACAAATTTTATAATATTAGGTTTAATTTTTTTGTGAATCTTTGTTCATATTCATTAGGTGTAAATTTATTAAAAGTGTTAAAAAATCGACAAACTCTACTAAAAATGTTCAGAAAGTTTTTAAACCCTGCCATACTAAGCAATGAACATATCATTAATTTATTTAAATTGAGGTAACTAGCGTGATTTCTGTCGGGATTGTTGGTGGAACAGGTTATACAGGCGTTGAATTATTACGTCTTTTATTGCGTCATCCAAATGTGCAAGTTGCTGTTTTAACGTCTCGAACTGAAGCTGGTCGCCGTGTAAATGACATGTTCCCAAGTTTACGTGGGCAAACAGATCTAAAATATTCAGATTTAGACATTCAAGAATTAAAAAAATGTGATGTTGTGTTCTTCGCTACGCCTCATGGTGTTGCAATGAAACATGCTGAAGAATTAGTTGCAGCAAATACGAAGGTTGTTGATCTTGCAGCCGACTTTAGATTGCAAGATTTAGCGCAATTTGAAAAGTGGTATGGTTTAGAACATGCTTGTCCAGATGTATTAAAAGCATCTGCATATGGTTTGTCTGAATTAAACCGTGAAAAAATTAAACAAGCGAATGTGATTGGTAACCCAGGTTGTTATCCAACAACGGTTCAATTAGGTTTAGCGCCTGTATTAAAAGCTGCTGAAGCATTAGTGAAACCAGAAAGTATTATTATTGATGCAAAATCTGGTGTATCGGGTGCAGGACGTAAAGCAAGCTTGGGCATGATTTATTCTGAAAATGCAGATAACTTTAAAGCTTATGGCGTTGCAGGTCACCGTCATCATCCTGAAATTGTAGAAGCATTAGAAAATATTTCAGGTCAAAAAGGCGTGTTTGACCAAATTTTATTTGTTCCGCACCTTGTTCCAATGATTCGCGGAATGTTTAGTACAATTTATATTGATCTAACGGAAGCAGGACAAACTGCCGACTTACAAAGTTTGTATGAACAGTTCTATGCAAATGAACAGTTTGTAGATGTAATGCCTGCGGGAAGTTCACCTGAAACTCGTTCTGTACGTGGTGCAAATCAATTACGTATTGCACTATATAAACCACAGCCTCAAAAGCTTGTGATTTTGGTTGTACAAGACAACTTGGTGAAAGGCGCTGCAGGTCAAGCAGTTCAAAACATGAATTTAATGTTTAACTTTGCAGAAAATGCAGGTTTAGACGTTATCGGTTTATTACCATAAGTAACGCATTTCAACTACACAGATGGTATTTTTTCGAATTAAATCTGTGTTTTGAAAAAATATTTAAAAGAGATGGCGATGAGCAACATTGAATCTGAGACTCAAGAAAAACAAATAAAGTCAAAAAAGCTCTATTTACACGGCAATATGCCAATTGTAGTCGGTGCAGCTGTTCTGATTTTAGGTAGTGGTTTATTAGGTTATAGCGTTGGTCATCGTCAGGGTATAACAGTTGCTGGTTATGATGCCGATGCGCAACAGCTTGTAGAAGTTGTAGGTGTGCAGAAAGAACGTTTAGAAGCTTTAAATAAATCTCTAAACGCTGCAGTTCAAGAGCGTGATGTTGCAATTAGCAATTCAAATGATTTATTTGCCCAAGTTACACAAGCGAATGCAGATAAAATTCAAACTGACGGTATGTTAACTATTTACCGTGAAGTGCTTAGACAGCGTGGTGGATTAAGCCTAACTGTTCAAAACTTGGGTGTTAAGCCATTAGCCGATCGTTCTTATGAATATCAAATTGATTTGGTACAAGTAAGCCCAATTAGAACGAAAGCAACAGGTGTTGTAGAGCTACGCTTAATACAAGGTTCTGAAGTGCTTGTGTTGCCAATGGAAAGTTCAAGTTTTGATTTTCATGATTTTCAACGCTTAACAGGGCGATGGACTATGCCTAAAGGCTTCACGCCACAATTTATTGAAGTACGTGTTACAGGTTCATCTTCAATTGTAAAACGCTTTAGTTGGACTAAAGGAAAACCTGTAGATGCAGTTTCAACAAATGTTGCTGAAATTCCGCAAGTCAAAGCAACAGCTCAATAGTGTGTATTTGAATTAAATATGAGTAATTTAAAACGTCAAATTTGTTTGACTGAAATTAAAAATGGATTTTCTCAGTCGGGTTTTGTCGATTGGCATTTGAATATTCGTACGAATATGCAAGATGAGAACCATGAAGAAGAAGGCGATACAGTTGTACAGACTGCACCGCCCGAATTTAAACGTCCGCCAATGTATGTTGTTGTTCTTTTGAATGACGATTACACACCAATGGACTTTGTTATTGAAATTTTACAAGAAAAGTTTGCAATGAATCTTGACCAAGCTACTCAAGTAATGCTAACTGTACATTATGAAGGAAAAGGTATTGCTGGCGTATATCCACGAGATATTGCGGAAACCAAAGCGAACCAAGTCAATAATTACGCTCGAGCACAAGGTCATCCTTTACTTTGTCAGATAGAGCCTAAAAATTAAGGGGATCACATGCTAAGTCGACAACTAGAAGTATCATTACGTTTGGCTGTTAGCATGGCTCGTCAAAAGAGACATGAGTTTCTGACAGTTGAACATTTGTTATTGGCATTATTAGATAACGACTCTGCGGTTAATGCTTTAAAAGCATGTGGCGCAGATATTATTGGACTGCGTAAAGAATTAGAAGAATTTGCAGAACAAAATACACCTAAATTGCCTGAAGATAGCGATTTAGCACCACATCCTACAGAAAGCTTTGACCGTATTTTACAACGTGCAATTTTCCACGTTCAATCAAGTGGCGGAGATCGCACGGTTGAAGGTGCAGATGTTCTAGTTGCGATGTACTCAGAGCGAGATACATTTGCGGTATATTTATTAAAACGTCATCAAATTAATCGCCTTACATTAACGCAATATCTTTCTCATGGTGCACATAAGCAAGAAGAGCATACAGAGGAAGAAGTTGAAGATGTTGATGGTGAGCAACTATCATCCTCTAATGCAGGGCCTTTAGAGCTATATACGCTTAATTTAAATGCTGAAGCACAAAAAGGTAAAACCGATCCTTTAATTGGCCGTGAAAAGGAAATTGAACGCGCAGCGCAAATTTTATGTCGTCGCCGTAAAAACAATCCTTTATTGGTAGGTGATCCTGGTGTTGGTAAAACATCAATTGCTGAAGGTTTGGCTTGGTTAATTGTGAATGGTAAAGCACCTAAGCCTTTAGCAAATGCTGAAGTTTATAGTTTAGATATTGGTGCATTGGTTGCAGGAACAAAATATCGTGGTGATTTTGAAAAGCGTTTAAAGCAACTTTTAAATGTTTTAAAGAAAAAACCAGAAGCAATTTTGTTTATTGATGAAATTCACATGATTATTGGGGCAGGCTCGAGTATGGGCAGCACAATGGATGCATCAAACTTAATTAAACCTGCGCTTTCAAATGGTACTTTACGTTGCATTGGATCTACAACGTTCCAAGAATATCGCCAAGTATTCGAAAAAGATCATGCATTATCACGTCGTTTCCAAAAGATTGATGTAAATGAACCTTCTATTTCAGAAACGATTGATATTTTACGTGGCTTGAAATCTAAGTTTGAAGAGTTTCATCATGTGAAATACGACGATAAAGCGATTGTTACAGCAGTAGAACTTTCAGCTAAATTCATTAATGATCGTTTCTTGCCAGATAAAGCAATTGATGTGATTGATGAAGCCGGTGCACAGCGCCGTTTAAAAGCAGAACAAGACGGCACATTAATTACAGTTGAAAACGTTGAAGATATTGTGTCTAAAATTGCACGAATTCCTGCAAAAACAGTATCTAAAGATGATAAGACTGTACTTGCGAATCTTGAGCGTGATCTTAAACGTGTTGTATTTGGTCAAGATGATGCAATTGTCGCATTAGCTTCTGCAATTAAACTGTCGCGTGCAGGCTTAAAAGCACCAGATAAGCCTGTTGGTAGTTTTGTATTTGCAGGTCCGACAGGTGTTGGTAAAACCGAAGTGACTAAACAACTGGCTAAACAGCTAGGTGTAGAGCTTGTCCGTTTCGATATGTCGGAATACATGGAACGTCATGCAGTATCACGTTTAATTGGTGCGCCTCCTGGTTATGTAGGATTTGACCAGGGTGGTTTGCTGACTGATGCAATTCATAAAAATCCGCATTGTGTTTTATTGCTAGATGAAATTGAGAAAGCACATCCTGATGTGTTTAATCTGTTGTTGCAAATTATGGATCATGGCTCATTAACCGATAATAACGGTCGTAAGTCAGATTTCCGTAATGTGGTTATTGTTTTAACAACGAATATTGGTGCAGAAAGCATTTCACGTACTAATATTGGTTTCATGGAACAAGACAACAGCAATGACAATCAGGATGCAATGAAAAAAGCATTTTCGCCTGAATTCCGTAACCGTTTAGACAGTGTGATTCAATTTAAAGCCTTGCCAACGACTGTTATTGAAAATGTAGTTGATAAATTCCTAACAGAGCTTCAAGCGCAACTTGATGATAAAAAAGTGATTCTTGAAGTGGGTAAAGCAGCGCGTGCATGGCTTGCAGAAAATGGTTACGATCGTTTAATGGGTGCAAGACCAATGCAGCGTTTAATTCAAGAACATTTGAAAAAGCCTTTAGCTGAAATGATTTTGTTTGGTGAATTGGCTGAAAATGGCGGTAATGTTGCCGTAACTGTGAAAAAAGAAAAAGGTAAAGCTGTAGGCTTGAAACTCGCAGTTTTTGAAGATCAAACAGCTGAACCTGCTTAATACAGTTTTAAATTAATAAAAATAACTCGTGCAAGCACGGGTTATTTTTATTGAACCCAATAAAAGTAAATGTTGTGAGGTATATGTATGGATTTTCAAATCACAAAAATAATCACGACATTCTTTTTGTTCTTTATTACGGCTATTGCAGAAATATTAGGATGTTATTTCCCGTATTTAATTTTAAATCAAGGAAAAAGCCATTGGTTGTGGATTCCTACTGCAATTAGTCTCGCCGTGTTTGTGTGGTTATTAACTTTACATCCTGCTGCATCTGGTCGTATTTATGCAGCTTATGGCGGAATCTATATTTTCACAGCATTAATATGGCTTAAATATGTCGATCATGTCAGTTTAAGCCGTTGGGATATTATGGGTGGCTTGGTTGTAATTATTGGCGCAACGATTATTGTTTTACAACCACAAGGTCTTATTCGTTAAAACTAATGAGCTAACTATTAAAAAAGGATGCTTAAATGCATCCTTTTTTTGTTTAAAACGACACTAAATTAAAGTGCATGTTTTAAGTCTTTTCTATGCTGTTTCACTTGTTTAGCGTAGCGTTTACCTTGTTTTTTCATTTTACGATTGGTGTTATAACCCGTTGGGCCAACGTTATAATAAGCCAAAGCTTTTGGCATGCTACCTGCAGATGCTTCATACTTTTTCAAAACATAGGTACCACAATTTACATTGGCAGCTTCATCAAATAAATCGCCAGGGCAAATATTTTGCCAATAACGTGGAATGACTTGTGTTAAGCCAACAGCTGCTGCATTTGAAACAACAGTTGGTCTATAAGATGATTCTTGGCGAATAAGCGCAGCAATAAGTAGGGGATCCATATCATAACGGTCAGCAGTTGCCACAATAATAGGTGAAACGCGATTTGCTGTGGTTGGATTTACAGAATACGCATGTTGAATTCCAGCAGATAATTTTGTAGCACGTTTTTCTACAGAACCCATTCCTAGTGATGAACATCCTGTAAAAGAAATTGCAGCTAAAGAGACACCTACAATTTTCAAAACATCAGATTTTGTTATTTTACGAAAGAAATTAACGCTTTTAAAAGTAAACAAAATTCAAACCAACTC
Organism: Acinetobacter faecalis; assembly: GCF_034187745.1. Lineage (NCBI taxonomy): Bacteria > Pseudomonadati > Pseudomonadota > Gammaproteobacteria > Moraxellales > Moraxellaceae > Acinetobacter > Acinetobacter faecalis. Next base: position 125,009 of record NZ_JAXHPF010000003.1, read on the forward strand.
AGCCAAATATTGCGTACAAATATAAGTAAAGCTTATGTTTAGCGTCAAGCATATATTCGCAACGATTTTATAGAGTTTGTTTACAGGAATTGATTTAAATTAAGGCTTTAGAAATTAACAAGACTACTTAAAAAGCTTATAATTAATTCCTCATGATTTCTAATTGAAAGACCAATGACACCTGCATGTAAAATTTTAAAATCGAATAAAATTGAATACAGCATTCATGAATATGAACACGATACGAATGCCAAAAGTTTTGGTTTAGAAGCAGCTGAAAAGTTAGGTTTAGATGTTCATGTGGTGTTTAAAACATTAATGGTGACAGACGATAAAACCTATTTCGTTGCTATATTACCTGTGAATCATCAACTAAATTTAAAGAAAGTTGCGACTGCATTAGGTTGTAAAAAATTGCACATGGCAGACCCTAAAGATGCTGAACGTTTAACAGGATATTTAGTTGGTGGAATTAGTCCTATCGGTCAGAAAAAACGTCTTAAAACAGTTATTGATGTAACGGCAGAATCGTTGAATAAAGTGTATGTAAGTGGTGGTAAACGTGGCTTAGATATTGGATTAAACCCTCAAGATTTAGCAAAAGTATTAGGTGCAAGTTTTGCAGATATATTAGATGTTTAATCAATAATTCAGGAATGGTTTTTAATTAAAGCGAGGCTTATTTTATGGTTGAGAAATAAGCTTTATTTAGTTGAAATTTACAATAATTATGAAAGTTAAAAAATGCTCGGGGATATATACGCTATAAAATCAAAGTTCATTAAAATATCTAAACAATAAAGCGCTGTTAATATCTCTATTTCTCTAAATAGCCTAAGCAATTTTGATGGAATTTTAACAATTTTTTTGTTTGAAAGAGGGTGGCCTTAAAAGCATTTTTCAAAGAGAAAACCATGTGTCATTAAACGTAAATAGATTAAATAAAGATTAATGAATCACTCAAAGTATTGCTAGTTAGGCACTAAAATTAGGCTTTGCATTTGTAAACATAGTTCTTTTTATTGCTACGAATTCTGAAAATATGCTTTTATAACTGTTTGAATGGTAATGAACATTCACAATAAAGCGTTAGTAAGGTTTGATTGAAAAGTCTAAAAAATAACACATAGAAATAGCCTAAGTAAAATTTTATTTTCTTCAAAATTTAAATATCAACTATAATAAACCATCTTAAAAATCCAAAATCTATTACATTTATGCTTCTTCATTATGAAATCAATAAAAACCCAAACTTTAGTGATGCTAAAACCATTGTATTTATACATGGTTTATTTGGAAGTTTAAGTAATTTAGGCATGCTAGCAAGGGGATTTACTCAAACGCATCATGTTGTTCAAATTGATGTTCGTAATCATGGGAAATCTGAACATTCTAGTGAAATAAACTATCTTTTAATGGCGCAAGATGTCCTAGAAACATTGGATCATTTAAATATTCAAAACTTTATTGTCGTTGGTCACTCAATGGGTGGAAAAATTTCCATGAAACTGGCTGAGCTTGCACAAAATCGTTTAGAAAAGCTAATTGTGCTGGATATGGCACCTTACGCAGCTACACAGCGCAATCATGACAAAATTTTTGAAGCATTATTTGCTGTAGAAAACGCTCAGATTGAATCTCGTCAAGAAGCCCTAAGCATTATGCGTAATCATTTAAAAGAAGAAATGGTTATTCAATTTTTAATGAAATCATTTAGTAAAGGTCATTGGCTGTTTAACGTAAAAGCACTTTATGACAATTACTCAAACATTTTAGCTTGGGATACTGTGCATAGCGAAGTTCCTGCAATTTTCATTCGTGGTGGCGTTTCACCATATTTAGCGCAAGAAGCACAGCAACAAGCTGTCTATTCACAATTTCCAAATGCAACTATTGTTACGGTAGATGGTGCAGGTCATTGGTTACATGCTGAAAAAACAAATGAAGTGTTAGAACACATTCAAAGTTTTATTTAATCTATTCATTTATAAATGCATCTAGAGCTACATATATAGGTGCATTTTTTAAAGTATTAAACATTTCGTATAATGTATATTATGTTAAATAGAATAGTATGTAAATTGCCTATTCGCATACTATTTATAATGATCTCCTAAATATTAGAATTCAACGATCGGTAATTTTCCATCTTAATTACGTTTAAACTTTAACGCTCTCATATTTCAGTTCGCTCAGGTTATAATGATGACCTACCTGAAAATGTTGATCTGTTATGAACTCTTCCAATGACCCGTTACACGGCAAAAAGCTTGCTGACATTTTGGATGAATTGCTGGATTACTACGGTGGTTTTGAAGGTTTAAGCCATAAAATTGAAGTTAGATGTTTTTGTATAGATCCAAGTGTTAAATCATCATTACGATTCTTACGCACCACACCATGGGCACGTGAAAAAGTAGAAAACTTATATTTGTATGTTTTACGCCAAAAAGCTAAACAGAAACCGTAAACATCAAAATTTAGCAGCTATATTGAACTTAAATAAACAAAATGACTATTTGTGTAAAATTAAGCATAATGTTATTAACATTATGCTTAATTTAGCGATGAACTAATTTTAAGATTTTAAGTGTTTTTTAATTTTATCCTTGACTGCTTCTGTTGAAATTCCATATCGATCATGCAGTGTTGGTAAAGCGCCAGCATCCAAAAATGCATCAGGTAAACCAATCATATCAAACTGTGGATGTAGGTCATTTCTTAAAAGAAGCGTTCCAACAGCTTCTCCTAAACCGCCAATTACAGAGTGATTTTCAGCGCTAAGAACTGGTCGCCCACCTTTAGAAACCTCATTTAAAATTGTTTTCTCATCTAAAGGTTTTATTGTTGGTACATGCAAAACTGAAACTTCAATGCCTTCTTTTTCAAGTTCCTCTGCAGCCTCTAGAGCTCGCATAGTTAACAATCCTGTCGAGATAATTAAAATATCCTTGCCTGGTTTAATAACTTGAGCTTTACCAAGTTTAAACTGGTAATTATATTTATCTAACACGAGTGGAACTTGACCTCGTAAAAGACGCATATAAACTGGCCCTTGATGAGCCGCAATCTGAGGTATCACCTGTTCAATCTCTAATGCATCACATGGATCAATAATCATAAGATTTGGCATTGCTCTGAAAATTGCAATATCGTCTGTAGCTTGATGACTTGGACCATATCCTGTAGTCAAACCTGGAAGAGCCGCTACAATTTTGACATTAAGGTTATCTTCTGCAATTGCCATACAGATAAAGTCATAAGCACGACGAGATGCAAATACGGCATAAGTTGTTGCAAAAGGAATAAATCCTTCTCGTGCCAATCCAGCTGCTGCACTCATTAAAAGCTGTTCAGCCATACCCATTTGGAAAAATTTATTTGGATTTTCTTTTGCAAAGATATGTAAATCCGTATATTTAGATAAATCTGCAGATAAACCAACCACACTAGAATTCTCTTTTGCTAAAGCATTTAATGCATGTCCAAACGGTGCAGATTTTGTGGGTTGTCCTTCATTAGCAATTGACGCAATCATTGCTGAAGTTGTAAGTTTTTTCTTAGGTAAATTTTCTACTGTACTCACTTGTGCTCTCCTTATTTACCATAGTGGGTTAGAATATTTAAAGCTTCATCCCATTCATGTTCATCCACACGAATGAAATGTGTTTTTTCACGGCTTTCTAAAAATGAAACGCCTTTCCCCATTTTGGTGTCACAAATAATTACTCTTGGGTTCTTTCCTTTGTGATTTCTTGCATTATCAAATGCTTCTAGCAAATCCTCAACCTCATTACCATCAACTCTTTGGGTATACCAACCGAATGATTCCCAACGATCTACAATTGGTTCAAAAGCTAGAATGTCGCTAGAATGTCCATCTGCTTGTTGATTATTAACATCAATAATCGCAATTAAATTATCTAACTTCCAATGTGATGCAGACATCACTGCTTCCCATGTAGATCCTTCATTTAACTCACCATCTGACAATAAATTATAAACAAAAGCATTTGAGTTTTTCTGTTTTAAACCCAAACATGCTCCAACTGCAATTCCTAAACCATGACCTAAAGATCCACCTGTAATTTCCATACCAGGTGTATATGACGCCATTCCTGACATTGGTAATCGACTGTCGTCAGATCCGTATGTTTCTAACTCTTCCAAAGGAATAACTTTTGCTTCAATGAGGGCTGCATATAATGCAATCGCATAATGACCAATAGAAAGATAAAATCGGTCACGCCCTTCCCACTCTGGGTTCTCTGGCTGATATTTCATTGCGTGGAAATAAGAAACGGCAAGTAAATCTGCTGCACCTAGCGCTTGGCCTACGTACCCTTGACCTTGTACTTGCCCCATACGTAAAGCATGTTGACGAATATTGTAAGCACGTTGTTTTAATTCAGTAATTTGATGCAATCTATTAATTTTTAACATGATATTTTCTCTTATTAGCGATTAACAAGTTTTGCCGGAACACGTAGCACTAAGGTCGCACCGATCAGTAAAACTGCTGTAATTAAGAACATTCCAATAGCATTTGAGCCTGTATTTGTTGTAATCCAACCAATTAAGAATGGTGAACAAAATCCTGCGAGGTTAGCAAAACTATTAATACCTGCAATGCCTGCTGCGGCAGAAACACCACCTAAAAAATTAGTTGGTAACATCCAAAATAATGAAGATGCAGCAAGAACACCTGAAGCAGCTATGCATAAGAAGATGAGTGATAACGTTAAATTTGAGGCAAATAATGTTGCTAAAGTAAGTGCAGCAGCACCAGCACACATGGGTATAACTAAGTGCCAACGACGCTCTCTAAAATGATCTCCGCTGCGACCGGCCAATAGCATTACAACAATTGCACACATATAAGGTAAGCTTGTTAATAAGCCAATATGCCAATTATCACTAATACCTGAGTTTCGAACTAAAGTTGGAAGCCAGAACGTTATCGCGTATTGCCCCATTACGACACAGAAATAAATACATGCTAATAACCATAAGCGCTTATCTCGGATGAAATCTTTAATTCCGTTATGCCCTTCTTTTTGCTCATTATCTTGTGCAATTTCACGCTGGACTAAATTTTTCTCAGCACTTGTTAACCAATGTGCATCTTGAACAGAATCTTTTAATACAGCCAATACAAAGAAACCAACTATGACTGTAGGTAATGCCTCAAGTACAAACATCCATTGCCAACCATGCCATCCTTGAACATTATTCATTTGATCCATGATTAAACCTGATAATGGACCACCAATCATTCCTGAAATTGGAATTGCGATGAACCACAATACGGTCATACGGGCACGACGATAAGATGGAAACCAATATGTAAGATAAAGCAGTAAACCAGGCGCTAAACCAGCCTCAGCAACACCTAGTAAAAAACGTAAGGTATAAAATTGCCATTCTGTTTCTACAAAAGCGAAACAACCTGACAAAATACCCCATGTAATCATAATTCGAGCAATCCAACGGCGAGCTCCAACCTTATGAAGAACAATATTGCTAGGTACTTCAAATAAAAAATATCCTAAAAAGAAGATGCCGGCACCTAAACCATATACAGCTTCACTAAACTGTAAATCACTCATCATTTGAAGCTTGGCAAAACCAACATTTACTCGGTCTAAGTAAGCACAGAAATAACAAAGCATTAAAAATGGCATTAGCCTAAATGCAATTTTCCGATATGCAGATTTACGAATAGTATCTGTATCAGATGAAAGTATAGTATCCATTTAATGAGTCCCTTTATCTAAGACTACAATATCCTCTTGTAGTCTTAATTCTATTTATTATTCAATAATATAGTTTTTAATGAATAAGCATTCCGCCATTTACATCTAGTGTTATGCCGGTTAGATATGTTGATAAGTCACTCGCTAGAAATAATGCAGCATTTGCAACATCTTGAGCTTGACCTAAGCGACCTAATGGGATTCCTGCCAGAATGTCATGACGTCTATCATCATTCATTAATCCACTCGTAATATCTGTTTGAATAAGCCCCGGAGTAAGAGAATTCACACGAATATTATCGGAACCAAATTCTCGTGCCATAGCTTTCGCTAATCCCAAAACACCTGCTTTTGCAGCACTATAGTGTGGACCACCAAAAATACCGCCACCACGTTGTGCTGAAACTGAAGATAAACAAACAATACTTCCTCCTCCACTTTCCTTCATTGATGGGATAACTGCTTGAGACATTATGAGCGTGCCACGTAGACTTACATCTAAAATTCGGTCATAGTCATTTCTTTTAATATCAAGTGTTTTTACAGGCTGAGTTATACCTGCATTATTTACTAAGATATCAATTTTTCCATATTGCTGAAGAGCTTGATCAACTGCTGCATGTGCTTGCTCTTCATTTGCAACATTTGCAGCTAAGCCCAAATGCCCTTCACCTAGAGCTTTTGCAGCTTTTTGGCTTTGGATAATATCCAAATCGACAATAATAATTTTTGCACCTTGCTTCGCAAAAGTCTCGGCTGTTGCTCGACCAATACCGCGCTCTGATGCTGCACCTGTAATTAACGCTACCTTCCCTTGTAGTAACATTTTAACTTCCCCTAGAGTTACTTTATTTAGTTCATATCTAGACTCTCTTTTTATAAGACTTGGAGCAATAAAGTTGAATTCAACAAGGCATGAATTTTATTCATGTCTATGATATTTTGAATACAAATTTAATAGAAATATGGATATTTTTATGATTAATACTGAAAAAAATTACAATCAAGTCCCTTCAGTTAAAACATTACAAGCATTTGAACAAACAGCTCGTTTGGGTAATGTGGCAAAAGCTGCGGAAATTTTGAATCTTACACCATCGGCTGTTAGCCATCAGATTGCGAAATTAGAACAATTAATTGGGAAAAATCTGTTTATTCGTGGAGCGAGAGGTGTCACATTAACAACTTCTGGTGAGCGATATTTTCAAGATATTACTAATATTTTGCATAGTCTTACATTAGCTACAGAAAAAGCTGCCGAGAAAAGTCCAAAAGATAGTTTATATATTCATTCTTCTCCAAGTTTTGGATTACTTTGGCTACTTCCGCGACTGGAATCATTTAAAGAGAAATTTCCACTAATTCAAGTAAACTTATCTTGCTCTTATGAAACCCTTCATTTTACAAGAGATAAAATAGATATCGATATACGTCATGGAACTCCTAACTGGACAGGCGTTGAAATTAGAACCATTAGAAGTGAAAAATTGGAAGTTCTTGCCTCACCAAAACTACTTAAACGCAGTCCAGCAATTACACCAAAAGATTTATTGAAAAGTGAGTTAATTTTATCGAGATCAACATTAATAACTTGGCCTCAATGGTTTGCTCATCAAGGATTGAGTATTCCTGAGATTCCTTATGCTTTTAGTTTTGATCGTTCTTATATGTCATTAGAAGCAGCAACAAATGGATTAGGTTTTGTTCTTGAAAGTAATCTTCTTACACAAAATTATTTAGAAACTGGCAAGTTAGTAAAAGTATTTCCAGACGATTTATCTATCCCTATATCCGCACATCATTTAGTTTATCCTCGCACGCATGAGAATATTAATAAAGTGAATCATTTTTTACACTGGATTAATGATGAAATTAATAAACAGAGTGAATGAATAACTTCTACGGCCCATAACTCCTCGTCATTAAAAAAGCGAACCGAAGTTCGCTTTAAATTACATCAATTATTCAAATTAGAAGAAACCCATAGGCTTAGTAGAGTAACTTACTAATAGGTTTTTAGTTTGTTGATAATGATCGAGCATCATCTTATGGTTTTCACGACCAATACCTGATTTTTTATAGCCACCGAAAGCAGCATGCGCAGGATAAAGATGGTAACAGTTTGTCCATACTCGACCAGCTTCAATTGCACGACCCGCACGGTAAGACGTATGTGCAGAACGTGACCACACTCCTGCTCCTAAACCATAAATCGTATCATTGGCAATTTTAATTGCATCATCAAAGTCTTTAAACGTTGTTACCGCAAGTACTGGACCAAAAATTTCTTCTTGGAAAGTACGCATGTTATTTGTACCTTTTAAAATTGTTGGCTCAATATAGAAACCTTGACCAACATCATGTCGCTCATTACCACCTGTTAATAATTGTGCGCCTTCAGAACGTCCTGTCGCAATACAACCCAAAATTTTGTCTTGTTGTTCTTGCGATGCCTGTGCACCAATCATTGTTGTAGTATCTAATGGATGACCTGTTTTAATACGTTTAACACGCTCAACAGCCAATTCTAAGAACTGATCTGCAATGCTTTCTTGTACTAATGCACGAGATGGACAAGTACAAATTTCACCTTGGTTAAGGGCAAACATTGTAAAGCCTTCAAGCGCTTTTTCTAGGTAATCATCTTGTTGCGCCATTACATCTTCAAAGAAAATATTTGGTGATTTTCCACCTAATTCAAGTGTTACTGGAATAATATTTTCTGTCGCATATTGCATGATCTGCTGACCTACAGCAGTTGAACCTGTAAAGGCAACTTTTGCAATACGAGGGCTTGTTGCTAATGGACGACCAACTTCAACGCCATAACCATTTACAACGTTTAGAACCCCTTCAGGTAATAAATCTTGAATAAGTTCGACTAAAACTAAAATACTAACAGGCGTTTGTTCTGCGGGTTTAAGTACAATACAGTTACCTGCTGCAAGTGCTGGAGCAAGCTTCCAAGTCGCCATTAAAATTGGGAAGTTCCATGGAATAATTTGCCCAACAACACCTAAAGGCTCATGGAAATGGTACGCAATGGTATCTTCATCAATTTCAGAAATTCCACCTTCTTGCGCACGAATACAGCCTGCAAAATAGCGGAAATGATCAATTGCCAATGGAATATCGGCAGCAAGCGTTTCACGAATTGGCTTACCGTTGTCCCAAGTTTCAGCAACAGCAAGTAATTCTAAGTTTTCTTCTAAACGGTCTGCAATTTTTAAAAGTAAATTAGAACGAGTGGTTGGAGAAGATTTATTCCATTGAGCTTTAGCTTTATGTGCCGCATCAAGTGCGAGTTCAATATCTTCAACACTAGAACGTGGTACTTTAGTAAATACTTTTCCATCTACTGGAGAAATATTATCAAAATATTCTCCTTTTACAGGAGCTCGCCATTGTCCACCAATAAAGTTCTCATATTGGCTTTTAAAATTAACTTTTGAACCAGGTTGATTAGGGTCGATGTAGCGCATATGTATTTCCTTTACTTATTTACTATTATTAAGCCACTTCTACAGCTTTGGTATAAGGTACACTTTTACCTTATTTAATTAAGATAACATAGATAAGGTTGGAAAAAGGTTGGAGCTTTAAGCTCTATAAATTTTGTAATATCTACATAAAAATAATCATGAGAGTGGATGCGAATTAGAATTTTTTATGAGAACAAGGACAGATGACCAAACAAGAGTTAATACAAAAAAGACATAATATTGATCGATTAAGAGAAAACAATAGTTTATCTCCTAATCATGCTGAGCAACTGGAAGAAAGTATATTCAGTTCTTGGCAACGCTCATCTCATGCAAAAATTCCAAAAGATCGTTTGGCTGCACCACTAAAAGATGAAAAAGCTGATACATCTTCCTTAACCTTAACTCGTGCTTTGGAACATTGTGCTGAAAATTTAAAACATATTGCTGAGCAGTCTTCAATGGTTTTAGCTGTCGGCGATATTGGAAGTACTATTATTTGGTCTGCATCTAGTCCTCAAATGAGAAGTGCCGCAGAAAGTGTGCATTTTATTGAAGGTGGACAATGGCGTGAAGAATTAGTGGGTACAAATGCTTTAGCACTTAGTCTGAAAACACAACAATCGAGCTGTGTATTTTCTAGCGAACACTATATGCCTTCAATTCATGATTGGGTGTGTTATGCAGCCCCAATTATTGATCCCTATTCAAAACAAATTTTAGGTGTTATTGACCTTTCTACAACATGGCAAAAACACAATAGTTTAGCCCTACTAGCTGCTGAACGTTGTGCCACAATTATTCAATCTGCTTTATTGGAATATCAAAAACAAACGTTATTTATTCGAGCTTTTTCAGTTCCGCAGGTTCTTTTTAATGGTCGAGTTTTAGTTTTAACGCCACGTCAAATTGAAATTTTAACGATTTTGGCTTTATGTCCTCAAGGTCTAAGTTTAGATACTTTACATCAAGCATTATACGGCGAACGCAAAGTAAGTATGGGAACGTTAAAAGCTGAAATGTCTCAATTACGTGATGTACTTGGAGGTATGTTGGGTTCTAGACCCTATCGCCTATTGGCGCATGTAGAAGCAGATTTCTTACTTACAGAACAGTCTTTAGATGCAGGCTATGTCGATTCCGCTTTGAAGCTTTGTACAGGCGTGTTTCTTGCTAAAACCGAAAGTCCATTTTTGTGTGCTTGGCGAGATTGTTTAGAATCACGTTTAAGCGATGCAATTTTTAAAGCCAATGAAACTGATGTACTTTTAAAGCATGTCGCACATTTCCCAGAAGCAATTGATGCTGTAGAACGTTTAATTGAATTAATACCCAAAACACATCCTATTCATCATAAATATCTAAAATATAAAAATATTTAGAATATTGAAAATTCAGTATTTATTGTTTTTAGTTAAATGAATGAAAAAATGTAATTACTTAATTAAAGATGATATGTGCTCATAAATGTTATATTGCTTTAATGCAAAAGCCCTGCTTTACTCCAATCATCACAAAAAATAGTCTTCTTTATGACAATGAAATAAAACAGGACAAATGAAATATAAATTAAATACTAAGCAATTTCTTAATTAAAAAATCACATTGCATTTCTGAATATATCAACAACTTGTGCATGATTTGCTTTACGTGGATTTGTTAACATACACGCATCTTTTTGAGCATTTTCAGCCATAACAGCTAAATCTTCTTCTTTAACATTTAACTCTGCTAAACCTGACGGAATACCAATTGAAGATGAAAGCTGACGAATTGCACCAATTGCTTCATAAGCTGCTTCAGTTACAGTTAATCCTTCTGTGTTCACACCCATCAATTGAGCAATTTTCGCATAACGATCTGGGCAAGCAATTAAGTTAAATTCACAAACGTGCGGTAATAAAATGGCATTACAAACACCGTGCGGCAAATTGTAGAATCCACCAAGTTGATGTGCCATTGCATGAACATAACCTAAAGATGCATTATTAAATGCCATACCTGCAAGATATTGTGCATAGCTCATTGCATCACGTGCTTCAAGGTTATCGCCATTTGCTACTGCTGGACTAAGCCATTCGCTAATCATGGTAATTGCTTTTTCTGCACAAGCATCGGTAATTGGGTTTGCGGCGGTAGATACATAAGCTTCAATTGCATGGGTTAAAGCATCCATTCCTGTTGCAGCAGTTAAACCTGCAGGTTTCGCTAGCATCAGTTTAGGGTCATCAATTGCAATGAGTGGTGTACAGCGCCAATCTACAATTGCCATTTTCACATGCGTGTCTGTATTGGTAATAATACAAAAGCGTGTCATTTCAGATGCTGTACCTGCTGTAGTGTTTACGGCAATAAGCGGTGTCATCGGTACTTTACTTTTATCAATGCCTTCATAATCACGAATATGACCACCACCCGCAGTTACTAAGCCAATACCTTTAGCGCAGTCATGCGATGAACCACCACCTAAAGATACAATGAAATCACAACCATTTTGGTTATAAGCATCAACGCCTTTATGAACGTTAGTATCTGTTGGGTTAGGCTCTGCACCTGGGAAAATATGGCTTTCTACATTCGCTTCTGTTAAGTAGCCTGCAATAATATCTGCAACACCAAATTTAAATAAACCTGCATCAGTTACAATCAAAGCTTTCTTCGCACCTAAATCTTGAGCTTTGCGACCAATTTCTTTCGCACAACCAGGACCAAAAAGTGAAATACATGGAATGTAAAATCCATTCGTTTGATCTGCAATATTTTTAAAAGCCATGGTTCGATTCCTTCTACCATTCGTTATATTATCGGTGACCCTCACCGTAATTAGAGTATTCAATGAAGTAAAAGATAATCCTACCTACTAAAAACCTACCTTCTCTTAATCCATGTTTCTCAAGCATGCATCATTTCTAGAAAACTGCCTGTATGATGTGAACTATTCAGAATGATCTCGTTTTTAGCATGCACACTACATTTTCAGCTCATCCACAAATTAAAGTCGTAAATAGCTTCCTTGAACTTGTTACTACAAAATTTCAGGGCTTAAATAATGCCATATGTTGGCAGCGAGATTTATCTGGCGATTTTAAAGAAATTGCCTCTAAACTTTCTTTAGAAGAAAACATTACAGAAATTTCAATTGAAGATTTAATGGCTTTAAGCCTTTCTGAAAATGGAAATTTGGCTCGAAAAACAATTTTAAACGATATAGCGCTATTAACAGAATTTGGCGCTTCCCCTTCTTTAAATTTGCTTAAATGTTATGAACGCGATGATGAACTCGACTTTATTTCAACAGATGTTTATTCATTTCATGTAGATCGTTCGCCTATAGAAACAGATACTTTTTTATGTACATATCACGGCGCTGCAAGTGACATTGTATCTAATGATCAGGTTGAACAAAAAATTCTAATTCCTGAGATCAGAGAAAAATTAAAAGCGTTGCATGATGGCTCTGAAGCTGAATTTGATCAGTTTTTAGAAGAGTATTTTTTTGATTTACATTATGAGCCAAAACCTAATGCAAAACCTGTAAATTTAGGTTTAGGACATTTATGGCGTTTAGCGGTTGATCATCCAACACAAAGTGTTTTACCTTGCGTACATAGAGCGCCTAAAGAAAACGATGGTGAATATCGCTTGTTACTTATTTGCTAATTGAATATAAAACTGAGCAAATATTAGCGACTATTTATAAAGTAATAAAAAGCCCAAACTAAAATTTGGGCTTTTTATTAGAAAGATATTTATGCTTGAAAGTTTTTCACATCAATCACAAATCTATATTTCACATCACTTTTTAACATACGTTCATATGCATCATTAATACTATGCATATCAATCATCTCGATGTCTGAAACAATATTATGCTTTCCGCAGAAATCAAGTAGTTCTTGAGTTTCTGCAATCCCACCAATTAAAGAACCTGCAACAGATTTACGCCCCATAATTAATGGAACTGTATTGGTGCTAATTTCGCCTAAATATCCCACCAAAACAATTGTTCCATTTAAAGATAGCGTTGGAATATAAGGTTTTAAATCGTGGTTATAAGGTACGGTATCAATAATTAAATCAAATTGATTACGTACAGCTTTCATTTGGTTTTTATCTGTAGATAGCACAACATGATGCGCACCTAATATTTTAGCGTCTTTCTCTTTATCTGTAGAGCGCGTAAATAAAGTCACTTCGGCACCTAATGCATGCGCCAATTTAATTGCCATATGTCCTAAGCCACCTAAACCAACAACAGCAACTTTAGAGCCAGAGCCAATATTCCAATGACGTAATGGTGACCAAGTTGTAATACCTGCACATAATAATGGCGGAACAGCTTTCGTATCTAAATTTTCAGGAACTTTTAAAACAAACGCTTCGCTACATACAATTGTTTTTGAATAACCACCATACGTTGTACGACCATCATGTCGATCTACACTTACATAAGTTCCTGTATTACCTTCTTCGCAATATTGTTCTAAACCCGCATCACAAGATGAACAAGTACGGCAAGAATCGACCATACAGCCAATTCCAACTAAATCACCAACTTTAAATTTAGTGGCTTTTGCACCAACTTGTGTCACTCGACCTACAATTTCATGTCCAGGAACTATTGGGAACGTACTAAAACCCCAATCATTACGCGCTTGATGCAAATCTGAATGACAAACACCACAATACTCAATATCTATAACAACATCATCTTCACGTGGATCACGGCGTTCAAATGTATATGGTGCTAAAGGGCTAGAAGATGTTTGTGCTGCGTATCCTAATACTTGAATTGGCATAGTTAATCTCGGCAATATTGAATGTTATAAATTTGATGTAAATTATGAATGCTTTGCTTATATCAATATCACATGAAATGCGTATTTTGTTAGTTTATTGGTTAATAAAAATTTCAAGTGATATTTAAAGGAAAAATCCTTCTATCTTTCAAGTTTTTATAATTGGCTTATTTACGTTTGATTAAGCCCAAATTACAAGCATTGCAGCAAGTACAATCCCAAATAATCCCCAATGGTCTGTAGATTTTAATTTTTCTTTAAATAAATATACTGAAATAAGCAGACTAAATAGAATTTCAATTTGCCCCAGTGTTTTCACAAGTGCAACTGATTGCATACTCATGGCTGTAAACCATCCTAAAGAAGCAATGCAGCTACACAAACTGATTTTTAATACGAGTCCTACCCGCTCCCACATTGCCCATAAGGTTTTAGGTTTAAATATGACTAAGAAAAAAAGTAACACAGCACATTGAATACCAATTACCGTAAATAAAACCCAAGCTGCGCGGTGTAAAACAGGCAACATATCGAGTTCTAAACTAGCTTCTCTTACCAATAAGGATGTAATGGCAAAACACAAACCACTTCCTGTACCAATAAGTAATGTATTCCAAGAAAATTTAGTTCCTTGAATACCGCCTTTACTTAACAAAAAGATGGCGAATGCACCTAAAAACACACCCAACCAGGCAAATAAACTTAGATATTCCCCAAATAAAGTCACACCAATAATTGCTGCAAGAATAGCTTCACTTTTTGCTAAACCAACACCAATGGCATAATTCTTTTGGCGAAACAATTGCACCATTAAAATAGTTGCCAATATTTGGCTGATTGCGGCAATAAAAACATAAATCCAAAAATTTGTATGAAAACTAACATGAGTGGTAATAGGCTGTTGTACGTATAAGAATTTTAGATATAAACCAGCTAAAGGAAATGCAAAAATAAAACGTGCAAGTGTTACACCATAGCTATCTACAGTTGTACTGAGCTGCTTTTGAAAAGCATTACGCCATGCCTGCATAAATGCAGCCATTAAGGTGAAAAGTATCCAACTTATAGCCATAAAAGATGTAAATTTCCTATTGAGTTGGAATATAAATAAACACGCAATTTGTCTAAATTTAATTCAAAAATAATGGTACTTATTTCACTAAAATATCGTGAAGCATTTTACGTAACCATTGATGACTGGTTTTATGATGACACGACATATGCCAATACTGTTTTACAGCATAGGTTGGAAATGAAATGGGTGCATTGAAAATTTGCAAATTACCACGTGACAACAATACTTCACTTAAATAATAAGGCACTGTCGCAATTGCATCGGTTTCTTGTACCACCAACCCTACACCTAAGTAACTTGGTAAACGCATTAAAATATTACGTTTTAAATCTAAGTTTAATAGCTCATTTTCAATATGGTAATGACCAATTCCTGCATCAATATCAATATGAGACTCTTTTAAATATTGCTCTGTTGTAATGTTTACATCGTTTAGTCTTGGATGGTTTTTTGAAGCGATCACCACATAATATTGTTCAAAGAGTTTTTGCTGATAAAAACCATTTTCCAAATGTGGTAAAAAACCAAGTGCCAAATCAATTTCACCATTCGCCATTTGATAGGTTGTTTCAGTGGTAATTTGACGTACATTCAAGCGAATATTAGGTGCATGTGTTTTTAAATATTGAGAGATTTTAGGTAACAAAACTAAATGCGATACATCGGTCATTGCCAAAGTAAATTGCTGTTGAGATGTTGCTTGATCAAATGCGACGTTAAAATTATTAATGGTTTCAACTTTGTTCAGCGCTTCACTAATGAGTGGAAATAATTGCTTCGAAAGTTCTGTTGGCACCATTTCATTGCCAATACGTAAAAATAAAGGATCGTTATAGTGTTGACGCACACGGTTTAAGATATTACTTACCGTAGGTTGATTCATACCTAAATGCTCGGCTGCAACAGATACACTCTTATACTTATAAATATATAAAAATACATTGAGTACTTTGCAATCGAGTTCGAACACTTAACTTATTTCCTTTTTATGTAAATACAGCTTTCTATCATCTGCTTTTAAGTGAGATTTTCAATATTAAAAATCTACAAATTAATTTTTATTTTAAACTTATGCATATAAAAAAGTAAGAACCTATACCTGATAAGTTCTTACTTAGAGTTAAAACTACTTATTTATACAATTAATCGGCTGAAATATCTTCAAAAAGTACAGATGATAAATAACGCTCACCTGCATCTGGAAGTACAACGACAATTGTTTTTCCTGCATTTTCAGGGCGCGCTGCAAGTTTTGAAGCTGCTGCTAAAGCTGCACCACTTGAAATACCGACAAACAAACCTTCTTGTGTTGCAGATTTACGCGCAAACTCAATTGCTTCGGCACTTTCAATCGCAATAACTTCATCAACCAAATCTAAATCTAGGTTTTTAGGAATAAAGTTTGCACCAATACCCTGAATTTTATGTGGACCAGGTGTTAAATCCTGTCCTTTTTTCGCTTGACCAATAATTGGCGATTCAGCAGGTTCAACAGCAACTGAATAAATTGCCTGACCTTTTACTTTTTCAAAGTAACGTGAAATACCTGTAATTGTTCCGCCTGTGCCTACGCCTGCAACAAGAATATCTACTTTACCTTGTGTTGCAGCCCAAATTTCAGGACCTGTTGTATCTTCATGAATTTTCGGGTTTGCTGGGTTGGCAAACTGTTGAGGCAAGAAATAAAGTTCTGGGTTTTCAGCAACAAGACGCTCCGCTTCTTCTACAGCGCCTTTCATACCTTTAGCAGGCTCAGTTAAAACTAAGTTTGCACCTAAAGCTTTTAATACTTTACGGCGCTCAATACTCATACTTGCAGGCATTGTAAGTGTAATATCATAGCCTTTAGCAGCAGCAACAAAAGCTAAAGCAATACCTGTATTACCACTTGTAGGTTCTACAATATGCATACCTGCTTTTAGTACACCACGTTTTTCAGCATCTGCAATAAGCGCAGCACCAATACGGTCTTTTACCGAAAATGCAGGATTACGACTTTCTACTTTTGCTAAAACTGTTGCGCCATTTGTTAAGCGATTAATACGAATTAAAGGCGTATTACCAATTGCTTCTGCGTTATTGCTATAAACTGCAATTCCAAGATTTTCTGGAGTTTTGAATGCTGTATCAGTTGTCATTTCAATTCCTATATCATTATTCAATCTATAATATGAAATTATCATACATCTTTATGAATATAGAAGCGCAAAATTTATTTCATATCTGTTACAAGAAAATGTGATTAACTATCAACTAAATATGAATAAGAATTCAGTTTTTTATGCGATTAAAATTGAAAAATAGCTGTAAAAACCTAATATAAGGTTTAACTTATGTCGTTATATCTAGATGATAATTCAATAAGCATCTTCGACAGCAATCATATTTAGGGAAAAGAATGTCTAATACTCGCTATAGCAAGATTTATCGTAATCTAACCAAGAAAATTTTAGATAAAATTGTGACGCCTCAAGTATTAGGTAATACAGCAGAACTTGAGCAGAATTTTGCTCAAAATTTAGATAAAACAAAAATCTGTTATGTCATTGAAGATCCATCTGTAAGTAATACGGTACTCATAGATAAAGAAGCTTTAGAGCGTGGTTTGCCTTCTGTATATACCAATTTGAATATTGCTCATTTAAATGAAGCAGATTCTTTATTGGCTTTAAATGAAGTAGAACAAAAAAATGAAAGTTATCATTATTCTTCAAAACTTATACGCTTAATTGAAACATTAGAAAAAAATACAGAATACGATATTCAGCTTGTACCTGTGACTGTACTCTGGGGACGTGCGCCTGAATATGAAAATTCATGGTTTAAAGCGCTTTTTGCAGATGCTTGGGCTAAACCCAATAAACTCAAACAAACAATTAATATCTCTTTATATGGTCGTGACAACTACATTGAGTTTCATAAGCCTCTTTCATTACGTGAACTTATTGAAAAAGCAAAAACTGAACATCCAAACTTCTCTCCTGCTCATTTAATTGTTCAAGAACTCGATGAAAGTTTTCATAAACACAAAGAAGCAATTTTAGGTCCCGATTTATCTGATCGTCGTAACTTAATTAATAAGTTAATGAAAACTGAGGCTGTGCAAACCGCTATTCGTAAAGAAAGTATCGACAAAAAAGTGAGTATGTTTGAAGCAGAAAATCGTGCTAAAGGTTATTTAACCGAAATTGTTTCAGATTTTTCATATTCAACGCTTCGTTTTGCGGAACTTGCTTTAACAAAACTTTGGACACAACTTTACGATGGTATTGAAGTTCATAATTTTGATACGGTACGAGAACTCGCAAAAGATTATGAAATTGTCTATACACCATGTCACCGTAGTCATATCGACTATTTATTACTGTCTTATGTGATATTTAATCGTGGACTCATGGTTCCGCATATCGCTGCGGGAATTAATTTGAATTTACCTATTGTTGGTCAAATCATGCGTGGCGCAGGTGCATATTTTATTCGCCGTACTTTTAGCGGTAATGCCCTTTATTCTTCAGTGTTTAAAGAGTATTTGCATAGCCTTTTATTAAGAAATACGCCACTAGAATACTTTATTGAAGGTGGACGCTCACGTACAGGCTTATTGCTCCCACCTAAAAAAGGGATGTTGGCGATGACGATTGAAAGTCATTTACGTGGTTCAACAAAGCCTATTGCTTTTATTCCAACTTATTTTGGTTATGAAAAGCTCATGGAAGGCACATCTTATTTAAATGAGTTGAATGGTAAACCTAAAGAAGCCGAATCTTTGTGGGGGATTTTAAACTCCGCACGTAAAATTGAAAAAGTTTTTGGTCAAGTGTATGTAAACTTTGGCGAGCCAATCTTTTTAAATAATGTGTTAAAGGACAATCGCGCAGAAAATATAAGCTTAAAACTGAATGATGAATTACCTGAAGCTGTCACCAAAACAGTCAATCAAACAGCAAATGAAATTTTAGAGAATATTAATAAGGCTGTAGTGATTAACCCGATTTCTATTATTTCGCTCATTTTATTGAATACTAAAAATCACACGCTTCCTCAAGAAAATTTAATTCAACAAATTCGTGTTTTCAAAGATTTACTAAAATCGTTGAAATATGATGAACGTATGATTGTTACAGATTTATCTGATCTCGAAATTATTGAATATGCGCATAAATTGAAGCAAGTTGAACTTTATACAGAAAATGAAGAATTATTTGTTCGTGTAGTAGAAAGTCAGAAAGTACTATTGAGTTATTTTAGTAATAATATTCTGCACTGTTTTATTCTGCCATCAATTATTTGCTCTCTCATACAATCTAATGCTGCAACTTCAATTACGGCGTTAAAACAGCGTGTGAATCAGCTTTATCCTTTCTTTAAAGAAGAATTCTTTCTGAAGTGGAATACAGATGAATTAGATACTGAAATTGATAAAATACTGAATGAATTATCAATATTAAGTGCGATCAATATTCAAAATAATAAAATTTATCTTAATGAGAGCGATAGTCATAATACTGTAATGACATTGACAGTACTATCAGAGTTAAGCTTAAATAATATGGTGCTTATTTCTCAGCTTATTCCAAGATTTAGTTCAAAAATAGAGCTTGATTTTAAAACTTTGGAAAAACTTGCAAAAGCAACGCTTAAAAATCTTTCTGTGCAAGAAGGTTTTCGTTCAGGATATTACTTTGACAGTGCTACTTTACGAAGTTTTATAACAGCATTAACGCAAAATGAGCTTCTTGCTTCAAGTCATCCTGTTATTCACCCTATTTCCAATTTTGAAATGCAAATTTTAGATTATTTTTCTTGGTATAAACCACAGTTAATTGAGCTTATTTATGCCTCTAGTCAGTTCACTGAAAAAGAGTTAAAATAATTTAAAGATGCAAGTAAAAAATAGTTTTTCATATATTATTATTTAGTTAAGTTAAATTAATTTATCATATATGCTTATAAATAAAATTGGTAAGCATATAATAATTACCCATGAATAATACGACTAAATGCGCATGAATAAAGGGTTCTAGCATCATATACTAAGGCTCTTTTCTCATGGGGAGTAGTAATGAACAGCGGCTTTCAGATTCATTCTATACAGAATTCTTCCGAGCGTTTAGTTGGTGTTTTAAAATCAATTGCGAATACGGATCGACTTCTAATTTTATGTCATGTTGCAAAAGCAGAACTCAATGTTTCTCAAATTGAAAATCTGACGAAAATTAGCCAGCCCACACTTTCTCAACAGCTTATGGTGTTGAGAAAAAGTAATATGGTGCAAACACGTAGAGATGGAAAGCAAATTTTTTACAGTATCAAAGATCCTAAAATCTTAGAGGTTCTTCGAGTCTTACAAACCTTATATTGTTCTTAAGTTGTTCATACTATTAAATTAAAAAAAGCTAAGATAATCTCACAAGATTTCTTAGCTTTTTTTATGCATAATATATATCAAATTATGATTTAAAGATTTTTATGCCAAATAGCAAGTCAACGCTTCTTGAGAAAATTCCAGCTTGGTCATGGCTACGTCATTACAATCAAGATGCGTTTAAGTCTGATTTGTTGTCTTCCTTTATTGTAATTGCAATGTTAGTACCTCAGGGAATGGCATACGCTATGGTTGCTGGTTTACCACCAGTTATGGGGCTATATGCGAGTATTGTCCCTATGATCATTTATGCAATGGTCGGTAGTAGCCCAACTCTCTCTATAGGACCTGTGGCAATTATCTCAATGATGACTTTTGCCACCCTCAATCCGCTATTTGAAATTGGTTCACCGGTTTATATTCAAGCAGCTTGCTTACTTGCACTGCTTGTTGGCATTATTTCTTTGTTTTTAGGAATATTCAGATTTGGCTTTTTAATCCAGCTAATTAGCCATCCTGTTATTAAGAGTTTCATTATTGCATCAGCACTTTTAATTGCTTTGGGGCAACTCAAATTTTTATTTAATGTTCCTTTAAACGCAAATAATGTTCCTGAGTTTCTAACAAGCCTATTTGAATATTTTTCTTATATTCATATGCAAAGTCTTTTCTTTGGGCTAAGTGCAATTTTATTCTTAATTTTTGTTCCTAAGGTTTTTAGCCATCCAACTGTTCGTGGCTTACTCAATGCATCCGTTTTCTTATCTCGTGCAGTTCCACTATTTTTAGTGGTCGTATCCATTGCTTTGGTTTATTTTTTAAATCTACAAAATTATGGCATTAAAACCGTCGGTATTATTCCATCGGGCTTTCCCCCTTTAAGCATCCCTTTTTGGACTTGGGATTTAGTGATTCAACTCCTTCCAGGTGCAGCTATGATTGCAATGATTAGTTTTGTTGAATCTTTATCTATTGCTCAAGCCACAGCATTACAACAACGTAGTCAACTGAATAGTAATCAAGAACTCATTGCATTAGGTTTAGCCAATATTGGTGCAGGAGTAACTTCTGCATTTCCTGTAACAGGCAGTTTATCTCGTACAGTCGTTAATGCAGATGCAGGAGCGAAAACACCACTTGCAGGAGTTTTCTCTTCATTATTCATTGTGGTTGTTAGTTTATATTTCACAGGATTTTTTAGCGATTTACCTTTAGCTGTACTTGCTGCAACAATTATTGTATCTATTTGGAAGCTTGTAGAATTCAAACCATTTTTTGAAACATGGCAATATTCAAAAGCTGATGGTATTGCAATGTGGGTCACTTTCTTTGGTGTGATCTGTATTGATATTTCTACAGGGTTAATTATTGGTATTGTTTCAACATTTATTCTAATGCTTTGGCGTATTAGTCGCCCTCACATTGCTGTTATTGGCTTAATTGAAGGCACGCATCATTTTCGTAATATTCAAAGATACGATGTAGTGACCAATCCTCACATTTTATCTATTCGTGTAGATGAAAATCTGACCTTCTTAAATGCAAATGCATTAAAAGGCTTTCTCATTAACGAAGTGAGTCAAAATCATAATCTAAAGCATGTTGTTTTAAATTGCTCAAGTATTAGTGGTATCGACTTAAGTTCTTTAGAAATGCTTGAAGATTTAAATTTAGAATTGGCTAAACTTAACATCTGTTTAAACCTATCCGAAATCAAAGGACCTGTTATGGATAAATTGCAAAATTCAAAATTATTAGCACATTTAAAAGGACGAGTTTTTCTTACTCACTACGAAGCCACACAAGTGCTTTCCAAAGATGTGAATATCGAGTAGATTATTGCTCACAAAAACCACTAAATTAATAGATTTAGTACAAATACTGGTGTTATATTTTTTAAAATATAATGTAAAACAATAAAATTTGACTGTAAAAATAATGGCTTATTTTTATATTGAAATTATTTTTTTAGCTATATCAATTTTCAGTATAAAATATGCAACTAATTTTATATATGTCCTCGTAGTTTCTGACAAGGCTCTCCTATGTTTTCTGCTTTTACGCGATTAAGTTTAGTCCAACGAATTATTATTGCCATCATTCTTGGTGTTGCAGTTGCCATCGTTTTCCCTAACGCAGCTCCTTATTTAAGTCTACTTGGTGATTTATTCATTAAAGCGCTTAAGTCTGTTGCACCTATTCTAGTTTTCGTTTTAGTTTTAGCTTCTATTGCTAATTTTAAAATTGGAAGTAGTAATGCTTACATCAAACCAATTATGGTGATGTATGCGGTAGGCATGTTCTTAGCAGCTTTAAGTGCTGTTATCGTAAGTATGGTTTTCCCAAGTGAACTATTCTTAAAAGTTGCACAAACAGACATGACACCTCCGGGTAGCCTGGCTGAAATTTTAAAGAATTTACTTTTAAGCTTTGTTGCAAACCCTGTAACAGCAATTAGTGAAGCCAACTTTATTGGTATTTTAGCTTGGGCTGTCGCACTTGGTATTGCATTTAGACATGCATCAGACACAACTAAATCATTCCTTACAGATGCAGCGGATGCGGTAAACCGTGTTATTCGTTTAGTGATTGCATTTGCACCTGTAGGTATTTTCGGTTTGGTTGCTGTTACCTTTGCAGATTCTGGCTTAAAAACACTCGCAAGCTATGCACACCTTCTTACTGTATTAATAGGCACAATGTTCTTTGTAGCATTAGTTATTAACCCTATTATGGTTGCAGTAATGACACGCTCTAATCCATATCCATTGGTTTTCCAATGTTTACGTGAAAGTGGTATTACAGCCTTCTTTACGCGTAGCTCTGCAGCAAACATTCCTGTGAACTTAGATTTGGCAAAACGTTTAGGTGTACCAGAATCTACTGCAAGTGTTGCAATTCCACTTGGTGCTGCAATTAACATGGCTGGTGCTTCTGTAACGATTACAGTTTTAACGCTAGCAACTGTTCATACATTAGGTATTCATGTTGATTTCACTACAATGTTAATTTTATCTGTAGTAGCAACGGTTTCTGCATGTGGTGCTTCGGGTGTTGCAGGTGGATCTTTACTACTTATTCCAGTTGCTTGTGGCTTATTTGGTATTAGTTCAGATATCGCGATGCAAGTTGTTGCTGTAGGTATGGTCATTAGTGTTTTACAAGACTCAACAGAAACAGCATTAAACTCTTCGACTGACGTATTATTTACAGCAGCCGTTGATCGTGGTTTAAGATAAGTTATTAAAATTATTAACTTAGTATAGAAAGCTATGCCACTTCAAACTTTGCCATATTGGCTTCAATTTGGGACTTTTTTTCTTGCGATAAATGCAGGAATTGTGAATGTACTTGGTCTTGTGACCGTACTTCATCAATCTGTTTCACATATGACGGGAAATGTCAGTGTATTTGCACTGGCATTACTCGATTGGAATTTGGCACAGCTTCTCTATTTATTTCTTATTGTTGTCTGTTATGTAATAGGCTCATTCTATAGTGGGTTTATTCTAGGAAATAGTCACTTTAGCTTAGGCCGCCGTTATGGTTTCCCCTTAAGCTTAGTGGCTTTTTTTATTTTTTTCTGTTGGGCATTTTTACCCTATTTCCCTCGCTATGCATTACTTTGGGCAAGTGCTGCAATGGGTGTACAAAATGCAATGATCAGCCACTATAAAGGCACAATCATTCGTACAACGCATTTATCTGGTGTGCTTACAGATTTAGGTCTAGCATTGGGTTACTGCTTACGTGGCTTAGATGTAGATATGAGACGTGTTTTATTACACTTACTCATATTCTTTGGTTTTTTAATTGGTGGGATTCTTGCGGCAGCCATTTATCCACGATTACAATTGAACTCATTTCTTGTCCCTGCAAGTTTAAGTCTTATCTTAAGCTTTATTTACTGGGGCGTTTATCTTGGTTATCGACACAAAATATAGGTTCTTAATTTCATATGGTTAAAAATGCACTCCAAGCTCAGTTACTTAAAGCGGGTTTAGTCGATAATAAAAAAGCGAAAAAACTATCTAAACAAGCCGTACATGAAAAACGCACTGGCGATAGTAACGATGCTGAAATTAAAGCTAAAATTGAGCAAGATAAACAAGCGAAACTTGCTAAAGATCAAGCAATTGAACTAGAGAAAAAAGCAGCACTGCAAGAGAAAGAGTTATATGCTGCAATTGTACAAATGATTAATCAACATAAGATCCGTGATACAGATGGTGATGTGTCATACCAATTTATTGATGAATCTAAAATTAAAAAAGTTTATATCAATCAGCAAATTTATAATGCCCTAGTTTCTGGTAGCCTTGTTATCGCTAAAGATGGCGAAAGCTATGCTTTCTTACCCAAAGCACTCGCTGAACGGATCAATAGTAAGTTAGAGGGTTTTATTATTGTTAATAATTCAGAGAAAAATGAAGCTATTACAGATGAAGAAGACCCTTATGCTGCTTATGTCATTCCAGATGATTTGATGTGGTAATTATTTGCATAATGTATAAGAAAGCCCCTATTTTTTTAGGGGCTTTCTTATTTACTCCCATGGAATGGAGAAACCAACAGTTCCAGGGCCTTTGGGTTTATTCTGCATTTTCAATATATCAATTTCTTTTTGATATTCTTTGTTGCTAATTCGTCCTTGATCGCGCGCGTTTTTAAGTGCATCAACTCTTTGCATATTAATATGATTATTCAATTCTGAATAATTACGTTGATTAAACAAGTATTGTGACCTGTCGTGTTCACTCATGTTAACCGTTGCTGAAGTGTCCCAATTTGGTTTTGGTAAGGGCTCTTCATTTTTCTTTGCCAATTCAAAAAAGTCGACTTTGTTTGAATTATCTGCAATATCACTGACTGCATCACGACCATCTTGTTGAATAAATAACTTACTCTTTACATTCGTGTCAGCATAAACAGAACATGCAACAACAAAAGTGCTTACCGTTAGGAACGAAATTATTTTTTTCATAAATGTCTCGAATTAGTACTAAAAAACATAATTTTTATTACTAATTATTTTAAATAATTTTTATATTATTATTGTTGCATTCATGTGTACAAAATAAATATCACATGATGTTGTAATATCCATCACACAATCTTAGATTTTTGATAAGCCCTGCTAAATATAAAATTCATGATAAACTTAAGCTTAATAAATAAGCTTAAATCATGATCTTTTAGAAAACATAATTTAAGTGTATACATTGATAAAAGTGAGTTAAAACATGCTGAAGTGGTTTGAAAAATTATTAAATCCTTATCCAAGTGAAGGGCTTAATGAACCGCTTCCAACTCGTTTTTTTCCATTTGTCTGGCAAGCGGCAAAGGGTGTTCGTCCTTATTTGCTCATTCTTATATTGTGTACTGCTGGTGTTGCAAGCTTTGAAGCACTTTTTTATGCAAAAATTGGTGACCTAGTCAATTGGCTTAGTAAAAGCCAACCTGAAACTTTCTTAGATGATCATAAAACTAATTTAACAATTTTGACGGGTATTTTATTTGCAAATATTTTTTTTGCTAATTTCCAATCTATTATTAAACATCAAATTCTTTATAGCACTTTTCCAATGCGACTTCGCTGGAAATTTCATAATTTACTTTTGCAACAAAGTTTAGACTTTTTTCATAATGATTTTGCTGGACGTTTATCATCAAAAGTCATGCAAACAGCTTTAGCAGTACGTGAGTTTTGGGTCATATTAGGCGATATGCTTGCCTATGTATTTATCTACTTTTTCACCATGATTTTGGTTTTAGGCTCAATATCTCCTATTCTAATTATTCCACTTTTAGTGTGGTTTACTCTGTTTATTTGTGCTTCGCTTTATTTTATTCCACGTTTAAGTAAAGTTTCGCATTTACAAGCAGATGCGCGTGCTGTGATGACAGGTCGTGTAACGGATGCTTATACCAATATTCAAACCGTAAAATTATTTGCACATGCAGGTCGTGAAAGTCAGTATGCCAAAGCCTCTATGAAAGAATTCATGGTGACGGTTTATCAGCAAATGCGCTTAGGCACAATGTATGAAGTCTGCATTAATTTACTCAGCATTGTTCTATACGTAGGTGTATTAGGTACGGCAATTTGGCTTTGGACAAATGGTAAAGCTGAATTAGGTGTAATTGCCGCTGCAACTGCAATGATTTTAAAATTAAATAGTATTGCTGAATTTATTATGTGGCAAACATCTGCATTATTTGAAAATGTAGGGACAATTCAAGATGGTATGAAAACATTAGGACGCCCTATTACCATTCAAGATAAAGAAAATGCAGAAGAATTAAAGGTCAATAATGGCGAAATTACATTTGAAAATGTGAACTTTGCATACAATGATAAGAACGTGATTGATCAACTGAATTTAACTATTAAACCAGGTGAAAAAATTGGTATTGTTGGACGTTCAGGTGCTGGTAAATCAACATTAATTCAATTACTTCTACGTTTTTATACTTTAAACCAAGGTCGAATTCTCATCGATGGGCAAAATATTGAAGATGTAACTCAAGATACGCTTAGAAAGAATATTGCACTCGTTACGCAAGATACATCGTTATTGCATCGCACCGTTTCTGAAAATATTAAATATGGTCGTCCAAATGCGACAGATGAAGAAATGTTTGAAGCTGTCCGTAAAGCAAAAGCTGAAGAATTTATTCCGAATTTAACAGACTTACGTGGTAAAAAAGGCTACGAAGCCTATGTTGGCGAACGTGGTGTGAAACTTTCAGGCGGTCAGCGTCAACGTATTGCAATTGCGCGAGTTTTCTTAAAAGATGCTCCTATTTTAATTTTAGATGAAGCAACAAGTGCGTTAGATTCTGAAGTTGAAGCGGCAATTCAAAGTAGTTTAAATGAATTAATGAAAGGAAAAACAGTAATCGCGATTGCACACCGCCTTTCAACAATTGCACAAATGGATCGCTTAATTGTGCTCGATCAAGGTCATATTGTTGAACAAGGCACACACGATGAATTGGTTGCTAAAAATGGAATTTATGCGCAGCTTTGGCAACGTCAAACAGGCGGATTTTTAATAGAACAACACGTAGAATCAAAGGATAATGAATAATGTGGTACCTAGAAGATTTAAACATTGGTGATAAATTTCGAAGCCGAAATTATGAAGTTACACTAGAAGAAATTATAGAATTTGCGACGAAATATGATCCGCAAGTTTTTCATTTAGATGAAGAAAAAGCCAAAGATCATCCAATATTTCAAGGCATTGCTGCAAGTGGATGGCATACATCTTCCATTGTAATGCGCTTATGGACAGAATGTTTTCCTATTGCAGACGGTTTAATTGGCTTGGAAGGAAGTATGCGTTGGCCAAAACCAACTCGACCAGGTGATATTTTACATGTTGAGGTTGAGCTTACGGATATTATTCCATCGAAGTCGAAACCAGATCGAGGTATTGTGGTTTATAGCACACAAGGTTTAAATCAACATGGTGATGTATTACTTAATTCATCCACTAAAATTTTGGTTTTTAGAAAGTCTCAGTAAATTTTATATCTATATACAAGTAAGATATTAGCTACATCTTCAACTAATTTTTATTTAAATACGAAAGTGGTTGAAGTCTAAGCATCTGATCTATATATCTTTGCCAATTCAGCTTTTGTTTTGCTGTAAAAACATGTATAAATCATTACCAAAGTTATTTGCCGTTATTTTTAGG
Organism: Acinetobacter faecalis; assembly: GCF_034187745.1. NCBI lineage: Bacteria > Pseudomonadati > Pseudomonadota > Gammaproteobacteria > Moraxellales > Moraxellaceae > Acinetobacter > Acinetobacter faecalis. The sequence goes on from NZ_JAXHPF010000003.1 coordinate 153,195, forward strand.
AGTTACCACAATGAATCATCCTGCTGAATTGAAGTATGCGTCTACGCATGAATGGGTTCGTATTGAAGGTGATCTTATTGTTACAGGTATCTCTGATCATGCACAAGATGCATTGGGCGATTTAGTTTATGTTGAGGCACCAAACGTTGGTCAGCATATTACTGCGGGCGATCAAGCTGGTGTTGTAGAGTCTGTAAAAACAGCTTCTGACATTCATGCGCCAGTTTCAGGTACAGTTGTAGAAGTAAACCCAGATTTAGAAGATGATCCTGACTTTGTAAATGATGCGCCGTATAGCAAAGGTTGGATTTATAAAATTAAGCCAGACAATATTGCAGATGTTGAACAGCTACTTTCAGCTGAACAATATGAAGCAGGTTTATAATTTATATATTTAGTGAAAACTAAATAAAAAGGCATCTATTTAAGATGCCTTTTTATTTAAATACTACTTTAAAATATTAAGCATCATCAGACGTATGATTCATACTAAATGAAGACGATTCAGCAGGAATATTTGAATCTTGGCGGGTAGATTTTAACTTAATTTGTAAGCGTAATTCATTAAGTGAATCGGCATTACGTAATGCTTCTTCATATGAAATTTCGCCGTAGTTGTATAAGTCAAATAATGCTTGGTCAAAAGTTTGCATACCCAATTCACGTGAACGTGACATAACTTCTTTTAATTCATGGAAGTTGCCTTTATGAATTAAATCGGAAATTAAAGGCGTATTTAGCATAATTTCAACAGCAGCACGACGCCCTTTGCCATCTTGAGTACGAATTAAACGCTGAGAAATAATGCCTTTTAAGTTACTCGATAAATCCATAAGTAACTGATTACGGCGTTCTTCTGGGAAGAAGTTAATAATACGGTCAAGCGTTTGGTTCGCGTTGTTTGAGTGAAGCGTACCTAAACACAAATGCCCTGTTTCGGCAAAAGCAATTGCGTGCTCCATGGTTTCTGTATCACGAATCTCACCAATTAAAATAACGTCAGGTGCCTGGCGTAGTGTGTTTTTCAAAGCATTGTGCCAAGAATGACAATCTACACCTACTTCACGATGCGTAATCATAGATTTCTTATGTTTATGCACATATTCCACAGGGTCTTCCACGGTAATAATATGCCCTGCCGAATTTTCATTTCGATAGTCAATCATTGCTGCTAAAGACGTAGATTTACCAGAACCAGTACCACCTACAACTAAAACTAAACCACGTTTTTCCATAATCACACTTTTGAGTGTTTCTGGAAGTTTTAGTTTTTCAAAATTCGGGATCTCCGCCGTAATGGTACGAATCACCATACCTACGTTTAATTGCTGTTGGAATACATTGACACGGAAACGCGACACATTGGGAATGCTAATTGCAAAGTTACATTCTAGCTCTGTTTCAAATTCTACTCTTTGACGCTCATTCATTAAGCTATAGGCAAATAGCTTGGTTTTTTCCGGTGTTAATTCTTGTTGACCAAAAGCCTTCATTAAACCTTGATGTTTAATACTAGGCGGAAAATCTGCAGTAATAAATAAGTCCGATCCCCCATACTCAACAACTTTAGTGAGCATATGAAACATAAATTTACGCGCTTCATCGAGCAATTCTGTGGTGTACATTAAACGACTTCACTTTAAACAATATGGCATATCTAAAATATTATTTTAATAAACAATATTTTAGTTTTTATTAAAAGTCATATTCGTATACTTTACACAATGTTACAAGATCCAAAAAATTGAATTGCTTAACAATTTTATATTTAAGTGATAAATCATCGAAATTAAAGCTATATTTTCATCTAAAATAATAAAAAAACCTCTAAAAAATAGAGGTTTTTTTAAACAAATAGAAACTTAGGCGCTTAACTTAATTTCACTGCATCTTAAAGTAGATACAATATCATTTAAAAGCTGTTCTGTTTTTTCCCAGCCTAAACAACCATCTGTAACAGATTGCCCATAAGTCATGTCACAAGAGATTTTTTGATTACCATCTACCAAATGACTTTCAAGCATTACACCGCGAACATTTGTTTTTAAGCGTTCCGCAACTATTGTTTTTAACACGTCTGGTTGATTAAGTGGATCTTTCGCACTATTACCGTGACTGCAATCAATGACTAATGCAGGTAACTCGCCTTTAACTTTTTGCTTAATTTTATCAATTTCAGCAATTGAGAAATTTGCACCTGTATTTGAACCACGCAAAATTAAATGTGCGTGTGGATTTCCCTCAGATTCAATAATTGAAGGTAAACCAGATTGGCTTAAACCTAAAAATTGATGTGAGTTTGATGCAGATTGAATGGCATCTAAAGCGATTTGAATTGAACCATCTGTACCATTTTTGAAGCCAATGCTGAAAGGCATGTGACTTGAAATTTCACGGTGAATTTGAGATTCACTCGTTCTTGCACCAATTGCACCCCAAGCAAGTAAATCATCGAAATATGCTGTTGCCATTGGGCTTAATATTTCAGATGCAAGCGGTAAGCCCATTTCAATAAGTTGTAAGTATAATTGGCGTGATTTTTCTAAGCCTAATTGCATATTTGCAGATCCATCTAAATTTGGATCGTATAAAAAGCCTTTCCAGCCGACAGTTGTACGTGGCTTTTCTATGTATGCACGCATAACAAGGAATATTTGGTCAGATACTTGCGCTTGTAGTTCTATTAATTTTTCAGCGTATTCAAGTACTGCAACAGGATCATGAATTGAACATGGTCCTGTAATCACCATCAAACGTTTATCTGTACCATTTAAAATATTTTGAACCGTTTGACGATGTTGTGAAATTTGCTGCGCTAATTTTGCAGATAATGGTAAAGCAGCCTTTAACTGTATTGGTAGGCTTAAAGTCGTTTCTTTGTTCGTTGTTTTTTCTAATGTATTTACTAAAGCGTTCATTCTTCATTCCTTTGGACTGTGTTTTCCAGTCCGATCATTTATTTAAGCATATTGGGTCTGGTGGATTGCGTCATAAGTTGACTAAAGTAAAACCAATAAGAGTTGCTAAAATATGACAAAGTAAATGTTTTCATTAAAATTCTCCAAAATATGAATCAAAAGACATAAAAAAACCCGATCAGGTTGCCCCGATCAGGTATAAACTTGTGGGCAACCTATTTGCTTGCCCAAACGCATTCAGGCAATTATCTAAACTGCCAGAAATAATAAGTTGCGTTTGAGATCACAGGTTGCTTTAACATCTTTTATCATCAAATAAAAATAAGTTCTAAAAACAAAATACCTGTAGTTAGTTACTTTGACAAGATATTTTTTGTGTAATATTCAAATTAACTGAAATATTTTATGCAATATTTCATCTGCTAAGGATGAATTTAAGGCTTTCATCCTAAAATAAAAAGCCTAATAAATTAGGCTTTTTATGAATACTATAAATTTACAAACTTAGAAATGCACAACTGAACGAATAGATTTACCTTCGTGCATTAAATCGAATGCTTCGTTAATTTTATCTAGTCCCATTGTGTGGGTAACAAAAGGTTCAAGTTGAATATCACCTTTCATCGCTTCTTCAACCATAGCAGGAAGCTGTGAACGACCTTTTACGCCACCAAATGCTGTACCTTTCCAAGTGCGACCTGTAACAAGTTGGAATGGGCGTGTTGAAATTTCTTGACCAGAACCAGCTACACCAATAATTACAGATTGTCCCCAACCACGGTGAGCACATTCAAGTGCAGAACGCATAACATTGACATTACCAATACATTCAAATGAGTGGTCTACACCCCAACCTGTCATTTCAACAATCACTTCTTGAACAGGCTTATCGTAATCTTTTGGGTTTACAAAATCTGTTGCGCCAAACTCTTCTGCAAGTTTGAATTTTTCAGGATTTGTATCTACTGCAATAATTTTGCTTGCTTTGGCTTTTTTAGCACCTTGCACTACAGCAAGACCAATACCGCCTAAACCAAATACAGCAACAGTATCGCCTTCTTGAACGTTTGCAGTGTTCTTAACAGCGCCTAAACCTGTCGTTACGCCACAACCTAATAAGCAAACATGCTCTGGGTTTGCATCAGGATTAATTTTTGCCAAAGATACTTCAGCAACAACAGTATATTCAGAGAATGTTGAACAACCCATATAATGATAAATTGGCTCACCATTATAAGAAAAACGTGTTGTTCCATCCGGCATTACGCCTTTACCTTGAGTCGCACGTACAGAAGTACATAAATTGGTTTTACCAGACTTACAGAATAAACATTCACCGCATTCTGCTGTATAAAGTGGAATCACATGATCGCCAGGTTGAACGCTTGTAACGCCTTCACCGACTTCTACAACAATACCTGCACCTTCATGACCTAATACTGCAGGAAAAACACCTTCAGGATCATCGCCAGATAAAGTGAACGCATCTGTATGACATACGCCTGTATGTGTAATTTTTACCAGTACTTCACCTGCTTTAGGTGGAGCAACATCAATTTCAACAATTTGTAGTGGTTGACCTGGACCAAATGCGACAGCTGCACGAGATTTCATTTAAGCCATTCCTTTAATTAATTACGAACTTACAGATAATTTACAGTATCGTTATTTTATTCACAGTTTCAACCTTTAACATACGTTATATTAAAGAGAAATTAGATTTAATCATTCACATGACCATGCTTTTAATGCAAAGTAAAAAGATTCTTAAAATTACCACATTAGTAATTTTACTTACAGGATGCAGTTTGCCTATGAATGAAGCGAAAAAACAAGAACAAGTTCAACCCGCCGATCTTAAAACAAGTTGTGAATACTGGCTGCATGGCAAAAACTTTGATACTCAACTTGAACAAAATTTGACTGCATATTTAGCTTTAGATGATGCTTTTTTAAGTATTGCATCACGCCTGCATATTATTAATAAAGCCAAGCACAGCATAGATTTGCAATATTATATTTGGGAAAATGATTCGATTGGACAACTCCTACTTTCTGAGTTGCTTAAAGCCGCAGATCGTGGTGTAAAAGTTCGACTTTTAATTGATGATCAAAATGGTACAAATCTCGATTCAACACTAAAACAATTGGCACAACATCCTAATTTTGAAATTAAGCTATTTAATCCCTATAAGTTTAGAAAATTTAGGGCAATTGATTATTTATTCAGATTAAAAAATGTAAATCATCGAATGCACAATAAACTCATTATTGGCGATGGTGTAATTGCCGTAACTGGTGGTCGTAACATTAGCCGTGAATATTTTGATGCGAGCGATCAATTTCAATTTACAGATTTAGATATTCTGTTTTATGGCGCACCAACATTACAAGCCAATCAAGTTTTTAATACCTTTTGGAATGATGATTTAAGTTATTCGGTACAACAGTTATTAGGTGAAAGTTCACCTGAAGATTTAAAAGAATTACGCCGTCAATACGAGTTAGATGATTTAAGAAAAACTCAGCAAGAGCAAAAAATTTATAATGCAGAAAAAATGATTCGTGACACTTTAGAAAGTAGCAGCATTCATTGGGCAAAAGCACATTTTATTGCAGACTCTCCGAATAAAATTAGAGGACAAGCGAAAAATCAGGAACTAATTTATAAACAAATGTTTGGCATTATGGGGCAACCTAAAAAACATATGGATTTAGTTTCTGCATACTTTGTTCCGCAAAAAAGCGGCTTAGAATATTTAAAAAATCTTCAGCAATCTAACGTAGATACACGCGTTTTAACAAACTCTTATTTGGCAAATGACGTTCCTGTTGTGCATGCATTTTATCAAAAATATCGTACAGATTTACTTCAATCTGGCGTAAAAATTTATGAGTTTAAACCTTATATAGAGCGTACAAAGCGTACATGGTATGAAGTTGCTACAGGAAATGTCATTCCTGCTAAAAATAAAAATGCATCTCGCTTACATGCAAAATTCTTTGATATTGATGGCATGGTATTTATCGGATCATTTAATTTTGATCCAAGGTCTGCACATTTAAATACTGAAGTAGGTTTGGTTATTGAATCTGAAGATTTACAACAAGAAATTAGAAATACCTTAGATGAATACTTACCTCAAATTGCGTATGAGCTTAAATTAAATGAAAAAGGTGATTTAATTTGGTTAGATCATCAACCGAATGGCTCTACAATTATTCATAAGACAGAACCAGAAACCACAAAATTTCAACGTTTTGCATTCAAAGCGGTCTCTTATTTACCAATTGAATGGATGATGTAATGACAGAATAATTACTATCACTTCACAGACCTTAAATAAGGATGATTTCTGCTTATATTGAATTTTGTGTTTCATTGATTTTGTATTTAATTTAATATTCATGCTTTATTCATCTCCCTATATTTTGTAATGCAATTCTTTGATTTAAGCCAACAGTTCAATTTAAGTAATATTTTAACGCCCTTTCAAACTTTAGAAGATTTAAGTCAGCAAGAATGGTTTTTATCAAAAGTTCGAGTAGATCACGATTGTGAAAATGATAATGAAATACTTGAAGGACAAGTCGTTTTAAAATCGAATCATAATATTCAAATTGAGTTAGAATGGTTAATTCAAGATACAGGTCATGAGTTACAAGTACTTTTCAAAGGTATTGAAACACCTGCAAATCATGAAACATTATTGATTGTTAAGGGCGCACAATTGGTCGATAAAAACCAAGAAAAGCTTTCAACACAAGCTCTAATTCTTTGGATTGATGGCACACTTTTAGCAATGATTTCCAATTTACGTAAAGACATTAAATCTCGCCTAAACCTTTGGGATTATGTTGAATACGATCATTAATTTTGAGCTAGATTTTCTTTCTGTAACTCGAAAATAGCCTCGGCAAGAACATCAAATATTTTTTTATCTATACATTGTGCAACATTAAAACGCATATAACACTCTGCCCCTTCAGATTGGCTAAATGCATTTCCAGGGGCAAGAATAATGTTCTGTTTTAAGCATAGTTGTGAAAGCTTAGATGCATGAATTCCTTCGGGTAATTTACACCAAATAAAAATTCCTGCTTTAGGAATAATCCAAGGTTCTATCCCTAATTTTGTAAGTTTTATCAAAGTGTCCTTCGTGTGCTTGAGTAATTGTTTTTTAAGCCAATCTATATGTTTTGGAAAACTCGTGTCCATTAAAGATTGATAGATGATTTCAGCATTTAAATTACTGTTACTGAAGTTTGTGGAAATTCTTAAATCAATTAAAGCATCAATCAGTTTTAAATTAGAAATAATATAGCCACAACGTACTGCAGCAGATAATGTTTTGGTATAACTACCAATTTGAATTACATGCTCAAAACCTGCTAACGATGCGTATCTTGGCGCAGGCGTATATTCAAAATCTGCAAATATTTCATCTTCAATAATAGTCAAATTCGCTTTTTCAGCCAATTTAGCAATTTGATAAGCTGTTTGTAAGCTAAGAATTGCCCCTGTTGGATTATGAATCCCTGTATTTGTTAAATAAATTTTAGGCTTCAAACTTAATGCTTGTTCAAATTTTTCAACATCAGGACCATTTTGTGTAAATGGAATAGTTACTGCTTTTAAGTGATGCGTTTTAATTAAAGCTTGAAAGTTAAAATAACAAGGATCATCAATGAGAATTACATCGCCCGCTTGTAATAAAAGTCTAAAAATCAGGTCTATAGATTGCGTTGCAGAATCTGAGATAAGTATTTGATTAGGATGTACGTTTAAATCATAAACTTCTTTTTTCCGTACAATAAGCTGTCTTAACTGTAAATGTCCGTGTGGAACAGCATAATTAATAAGCAGTGATGTTTCCGATTTTGCCGCTAATTTTAAAGCTTTTCGAATGGTTTGTTCTGGCATCCAATTTTCAGGTAACCATCCGCAACCTGGTTTTAAAGCATCATTATTTGCTTCTAAAGCTTGTCTTGAAATCCACAAGGGATCAATTTCTCTTTGATAGCTAAACTCTTGTTCTATAAACTCAAAGCTTGGTCTATGACCTAAAACATAATAGCCTGCGCCAACTCGCGACTCTAACACGCCTTCTGCAACTAAACGCGCATAAACTTCCACAATGGTAGATACCGAACAATTCATTTGTTTTGCAAATTGACGAACGGATGGCAACCTTGAGCCTGCAATTAAACTTTTATTGGAAATTTGCTGTTGAATAATATCTGTGACAGATTCTATTTTCGTTTTAGCCATAGTCTTTTATCGTAATTTTTTAAAATTGTACTGTAATATTTACCATAACAGTTACTTTAAATTGTATTGGATTGTATATCCAAACTACGTGATCAATATCGTTTAATCGCTTTAAGATTAGCGAGTATTGAAAAATGACAAATACAAATGACGGTTTTTTATATGGTTTTATTGGTGTTGTAATATTTGCAGGTTCACTCCCTGCTACACGTATTGGTGTAATGGATTTTAGTCCAGAATTTATGACTTTTGCGCGAGCATCAATTGCAGGAATTATTGGACTAATCTGCTTAATTGCGACAAAACAAATCAAGCCTAATTATCGTCAATTTAAATCTTTACTTATTATTGCTTCAGGTGTTGTGATTGGTTTTCCATTGCTTACGGCATTTGCTTTACAAACCATTACCGCAGCGAGAGCAATTGTATTTGTTGGAATGTTACCGCTTTCTACAGCATTATTTGCAGTTATTTGCGCTAAAGAAAAACCTAAGTTTATGTTTTGGCTGTTTGCTATTTTGGGCAGTGCATTCGTTGCAGGATTTATGCTATTTAATGACCAAAAACAGATGTTTGCTATTGGTGATTTATATATGATTGCTGCCATTTTAATTTGTGGTTTGGGTTATGCTGAAGGCGGAAAACTTTCACGTGAATTGGGTGGCTGGCAAGTCATTTGTTGGGCTTTAACAATCATGTTACCTATCATGTTTATTCTTTCATTTGTTTACGCACCTGCTAATTACTCAACAATTCAAATTGCACCTATTTTAGGTCTTATTTACGTTGCTTTATTTAGTACACTTATTGGATTTTTCTTTTGGTACAAAGGCTTAGCAATTGGTGGAATTGCAAAAGTTGGTCAAACTCAATTAATGCAACCCTTTATAGGTATGATTTTATCTGCGGTAATTCTGCATGAACATATAGATCTGTCTATGATTATCGTAAGTATCGCAGTTGTTATATGTGTCGGTTTAGCTAAGAAATATGCTTAAACTTTCATAACAAACAGGCTTATAAAACTAAGCCTGTTTGTTTAAATAACTCATAGTAAGCTTCTGACTTTTTTTCTAATGCTAAGGGATAGGCTCTAGATGAAGATGGCATACGATATAACGTTAAAGCTCTACTATTAAAAACACAGGTTGATGATTTACCAATTTGCGGTTTCAACGTGTCTTCAGGCATAGATAGCATTAAAGTATCTGTTGCTTTATCACCTGTAGTGACAATAGAAAAACAATTTGGCATTTCACTTAATAAAGAATGAATATCTGTTGCCGTTTCAATGTGTAAAAACTTATCTGCCGCATTGGCTTTTAAACGTTTTACTTGATACGCCGTATCAAAAATACCTATTCCTTTATCATTTAGAAATTCTATTATTTTATCTAAATGAAAATTCTTATTGGGTAAATCTAAAAAATAATCTTTATCTTGAAAGAAACAAACTCCAAAAATACGCCACATATCATTTTGATAATTCGGATAATAAAAATCCATTTTCCAACGTGTTTTAGGTGGAGGAAAACTGCCTAACATAAGCAGTTTCCCATTTTTTGGCAAAAATGGCGCTAAAGGATGCGTTTCAATTTCAAAATCAACCATTTATGTAGTCTTCAAAATTAAGAATATTCATACATAAAAGCACATAATTCGCATTATTTTAAGTGTGTTTTTGAGATAATGTTTTTGCCAAAAAAAATCATTCACAATATTTTCACAAAATTTTCGCAAAACGATTAATTTTGCTATCCATCTACTTCTGTCGAATTCAATGCCTTATCCATACTTTAAAATTTGAATTTATTTTGTACAATCTATACAATTTGATTATGTAACTTTTTCGAGTTTTAGAAATGTCTAATGAGCATGGTGGTAAACGTGACGGTGCTGGTCGAAAGTTTAAATACAACGAACCAACTAAAGCATTACGTGTTCCTGAATCTCGAATTTTAGAAATAAAAGAATATTTGAGTAAAAATCAAAAGAAGTCTGAACTTATAGATTTTCGTGAAGTTGACCCTAGAACTCATGTTCAAATTCCTGTGGCAACTGAACGTGTTCAAGCTGGCTTCCCCTCACCAGTTCAAGACTATGTAGATAAAAAGCTAGATCTCAATGAACACTTAATAAAAAATGTTAATGCTACATACATAGCCAAAATAGATTCTTTATCTATGATTGGTATTGGATTAGATGTTAACGATGAAATTGTTATTGATAGAAGCCTAACTGCAAAACACAGAGATATTGTCGTAGCCAAAATTGACAACGAACTAACCGTTAAACGTCTTATGATTGAAAATGATGTGATTTGGTTAAAAGCTGAAAATCCTGACTTCCCCGATATTCATTTTAAAGAAGGTCAAGAGTTTAGTATTTGGGGTGTAGTCACAAAAGTGATTAAGAGCTTTAGATGAAATCTAAACAAAAAATATTCGCGCTTGTTGACGTAAATAATTGCTACGTCAGCTGTGAGCGTGTATTCAATCCTAAATTAGATAATCAGCCTGTTATTGTATTAAGTAATAACGATGGTTGCGCTGTTGCACGCAGTCAAGAAGCTAAAGATTTAGGCATTAAAATGGGCGTGCCATTATTTAAAATCAAAGATATTGTTGAGAAGCATAACGTCCAAGTACTATCTAGTAATTACAAATTATATGCAGAGATGTCTAAACGCTTTCATTCTGTATTGGCTGACTTTGTAACACCTGCAGAACAAGAAATATATTCAGTTGATGAATGTTTTTTAGATTTGAGTGCATATAGTTCCCTACATGATTTAACTGATTACTCACATCAAATGCGTGAACGTATTCTTAAGTGGTTGGGTTTACCTGTATGTGTTGGTATTGGTCGCAGTAAAACAGAAGCTAAAATTGCTAATTACATGGCAAAGAAAGCTAAACGCTTTAATAGTGTTTGTGACTTAACTTCAATGAGTACTGAACATAAAGAATACTTTTGGTCTTTGATCGATGTATCTGAAGTTTGGGGTGTTGGTGCAAAAATTAGTAAAAGGCTAAAGTCTATAGGAATTAATACAGTTTTGGACTTAGCTCGTGCAGATCCGCATATGATCGGTAAACAGTTTTCTGTAGTCACCCAACGTACAGTTATGGAATTACAAGGTATCTCATGTATTGAACTTGAAGATGCTCCACCCGCTAAGAAGCAAATTATTTCATCTCGATCATTTGGTACTAGAGTTACAGATATAAATTCATTGTCTGAAGCAATGAGTGATTTTCTACAATCTGCAGTTAAAAGACTAAGAGCTGAAAATAGTCTTTGTGGTTGTGTGATTGCATTTGCCCAATCTAATCCATTTGATAAAGATAAGCCCTTTTACAATAAGTCTATAAGCATTGGTTTTGATGAACCAACGGATTCTGCTGCAATCATAAATAAAGCGGTTATGGCTAATATGCATCAGCTATTTAAAGAAGGTATTGAGTTTAAAAAATGTGGCGTGATCTTTACAGGAATTGAATCTAAAGCGACTTATATACACGACTTGCTTGTTGATAGTGAAACCATAGAAAAATATGAAAAGCTTCAACTATCTATTGAAAATGTTAAAAGTAGATTCGGTGAAAACAAACTAGCTATTGGGCCGTGTAAAATAGCTAATCGGCAATGGGCAATGTCCAGAGATAAGCTCACGCAAGATTATTTTAGTTGGGATGGAATGTTGGTTGTTAAGTAAGCCCTCACTTGAGGGCTTTTCCAATTTCAATCCACGCATCCACTTTTGCAGCGCATTCCGCACCAATTTCTAAGCTTTCAATGTATCGCGTTAATAGTTCGCCCATTGAATTGTTTTCAAGAGATTTGTATTCATCGCACTTAACTAGAAGATTTGCGGGTATTTGCGGTGATACGGGCTTGTTCAGCGTTCCGCATCCCTGCATCATCAAGCTTGCAATCACGATAGATAGTATTAGTAATGATTTTTTGATTTTCATGTTTTATATCCCTAAATTCAGTTTTGATGTTTTGCTTTTCAGCTTCAAGCTTCACTGAAATATCGAATATTTTTTCATTCAATTTTTCTTCAGCTTTACGTTGCTCTTCTTTGTCTTCTGCAATTTGCTTTTCATACTTAGCGACCGTTTTTGATTCAATCATGTCACGCTGATCTTTAACACTTGAATAGCAGCCAAATTGAATAAGTGAAATCACAACAAAAGCGATAATCATATAAATAGTATTCATTGTACCCCCAAGCATTTTGAATGACGTTCAACTTGTCGAGTCCATACGCCATAACAGTTATTTTTACGAATCGAACAATCACGCTTGGCAACGTACTTATATTTAAGTAATGAATCACAAGCTGCTTTGTATTTGCCTTGCTTTAAATTACGAAGCATTGAAGACTGCGACCATGCACCAGTGCCATACTGATATGTAAAATCCATATAAACGTCATATTCAGTCTGAGAAATTGGCACGTTTAAGATGGTTTTATTGAATCGCTGTGCATCTTTATCCATATGAGCTTTTAATAGTTCAAGGCCCTGCTTTTTTGTAATCGGTGGATCAGTCATTTTGACTCGAGTACCATCAGGATAAACTGTGATACCGGGACCAATCGTAGGCACATCGCCTTTCACTGGAATTATTGGTTTTGCGGTAAATCCCTCTTTGGCCATAGTGGCTTGAACTTGTTGCTCACTTACTCCAGATATAAAAAAACCGCCTGTTAATAAGGCGGTTGATATTGTGGATCCAATTACAAATAATCTAGTCTTGTTCTGCATTGCACTGCTCCAATGCTTTACGCATATTAATTTCGTGAAGTTCTTGTTCACGCTGATCTTTGCGTTTCTGAAAACGTTTATTGGTTCGATAATTTTGAAAGCTGATTATCAGACCTGCAAAACCTATTCCAACACCAACTAAAAAACCCCAATCCCAAGTGTTAAGCCATGAGAGCAAAGTTAAGCCTGTACCTGTTCCGTATGCGACAGGCCCTGAAGAATCTACAATTTGTGTCGCATTTGACATTGCGCCCCCTAAATTTTGGTAATAAAAAAGCACCCTATTGGGTGCCATATGGTATGTTTTGCTAAGATTACGCATTAACCGCAATCTCAGTTGAAGATTTTAGTCAAGTTTTACGCTTTAAGCAGAGCTTTTCATTATTCACAATTGTTTAATTATGAAAAATCATATTTAATTATCACAATTAAAAATAGGTTTTAAGAAGCTTTTTTAAATATTTGAATCTTAATTTGAATGTAAAACTATTATCTTCTGATGAAATTATTTTCTTTATTTCTGATCGCATTGATTTCTTCCAATCAGATACGTTAGCAAGTTCACTCTTCCATTTTTTAAACTTAGTCTCAACCAACCAAAGGTCATACATGAGTATACTAGACTCATTAAATGGAATGTTGTTATCACGACATACTTTTAAAATAATATTAGTATTATTAAAAATTTTATAAAAATTCGGATTGGCTTTTTTTGTAGTAGAGCCCATATTAAAGTGATAATAATAAATACCATCGCACACTCTAACATTCCTTGCATTTAAAAAATTAAGCTTAGTAATCACTTCATCATTATTAATGTAGTTTTCTCCATTTTTATTATATTTTTTATACAAAGCATAAGAGTCTAAGAATACCTTTTTTCTAAAAACCCCCCATCCATGAACTCTCCATTCCGCTAAACAATTTTGAAGAGCTGATAAACCAGTAAACTCCTTATCATCCGTAAAATATTCTGGAGATCTAAATTCAGAATTTCGTTCATTTTGCGAGATAGCTAAATTATATAAAACAATATCTACATCTTCATCAACCTCAGCCATTGCACAAAATATAGCATCTGGAGAAAATGAATCATCTGCATCTAAAAAAGTTACAAATTCAGCATCACATTGCAATATTCCTGCTTCACGTGCTTTTGCCGCCCCCTTATTCGCCTGAACTATATAATGAATATTTTTATGATCCTTTGCATAATTACGAATAATATCTACTGTTTTATCTGTTGATCCATCATCAACCACCCAAATTTCCAAGTTGGAATATGATTGACCAAGTAAACTATCTAAGCAATTAGCAATGTTTTTTTCTTCATTATATGCAGCAACAATTGCTGCACATTTTAATTGTGTCATTTGTTTAACCTAGAAATACTTCAAAATTAATATTTACCTATTATTACTTTTTTTTGATAAACATTAAACATCAATAACAAATCAAAATACTCATTATTTTATAACCTTAAAGCATACTCCCAAAACTCATCTATATCTAAATCAGTTTTATCCAACATATCACGCATAGCGCCAATGCTTGGGTCATTACGATCAAAATATCCAGCATCTTTAAAACCAAGCATTGTGAGCTCACGTGTGTATTCATCTTCAATCAACATGATTTGAGCTTCAATATCAGAAGACTTAAAGCCCATTTCAAGTAAGCCACGCATAAATTGATAGCGTTTAAGTTTTGGATATTGTGAACGCTTATATGCGAGTTTTTCTTCTTCTGATCTGGTATCTATCCAGTCTGTACCGCTCCACGTATCAAAAATTGAAACTGGTTTTGATTCGGTAAAGCCTTCTTTGATCTCTCCAACATAATCGACTTTAATTTCAGATTGATCAGTTGTCGAATAAACCACTTTTCCACGATGATCTTGTTGTATTTCCCAGTCCCCATCAACAAAAACTGGTGTGAAGCCTGCTGATGTTTCGGGTGGTGTAATCAGAGTACTATTCGCTGCTAAGCCTGTTCCTTTGGCCCAGTGATATTGAAAACTGCCACAGTAAACATAGGTCATATCAAAAGAATAAGCAGTAATAACTTTATCTTCTTCTAAATTAATCATTTTAACCAGCCTTCACAATATAAAGAAACGCAATGTTTTTAATTCGGTTTTCACTCGCTACCGGTACGACTCTTGATGCATCAAAGCTATTTACATACGAAGTAATCGAGCCTGTTGCTTGTGCATTCAAAACATTGCTTGCAACAGTAGTTGCAGCGAATACACCAGTTGTTTGCTTCTGTTGGTCGTAGCCGATTCTAGCAATAGTACCCGTGATATTTCGTATAGCATCTTCTTGCTCACTCAAAATTATACGATCTGTATCAACACCCCTACCATTATCTAAACCACGTATCGAATAAGCCCGCATATCTGGCAATTTTGGGCCATAAAGTGCGAACAATTTAGGGTGTATGCTCTCAACAATATCTTGGCCCATCATGACTAAAAAACCTGCTGGTGGAATTAATTTGGGATATGGAATAGGCATATATTTATATGCATCATCAAAATCTAATTTGCTTAATTTACTGTCATTTAATTCTTTTACAGTTCTTGCAGAAGCGACTTTGTTTGCATCATTAGTGGTTAAATTGTCTACGATTTCAGTTTTTGAAATCGGATCCAATTCAATAAGTTCATTAATTTTTAATGAAAGCATATTAAATAGATAGTTAAACCACTGTCGAGCAGGAAATTTCGGTCTTGGAAAACCATCCGTTAAAACCAGTTCATCTGTATTCTTTTGCCCATCACGTGCAAATTCTTCTAACTTCTCAATAGGCATATTTATTCCTCAATAATCAACTGCACACCTGATGGCAGTGGAAAAAATAATTGAACAAGGATTTTGTGTGTTTTGGTGAATTGCGGATATAAATTCTTAAATGTGACAGTCATATTTTCGTTATCAATCACTTTAAATTGATCATGATCCAGCACCAAAGCAAGAATTTCATTTGTTTCAACAAGACAGCCTATACTTTTGTTTTTTAGGATTTTAGCTTTAATTAGTCGCCTTAAAAACTCACCTTTTGGCACTAATCCACCAGTTCCAGATTGACCGCTTTCTCTAAAATAACCACCCACTGTTGGGTCGTCTGTTTCACCAAAAGTCAGTGCATTATCTTGATCTGAAAACCCAAAATATTCTTCAATAGCAGCACCAGGAATAATAAGTGGTGTACCTGTCCATCTTGCGAGTGTTTCAAGATATGGATCATTTGCTGTATCAACATCGTATTTTGAATTTAGTGTTGCTAAGAAATTAAAAAAGCCCACCATTGGTGAGCTGACTTCTTCTAACATCTGTATAAATTTTTCTTTATTCCGATGCTGGCTTGTGATTAATTTTGTGTAATCACCAACTGCTTTTTCATTCACTTGTCACCTCAATGGCGTTGTTACTTGCATCACAAAAAGCAACACACCCAAAGGGTAAAATATAATCACCATCTACAGGAACACCATCCACTAAAATTGAAATGCTATCAACTTCATAAGACATGCTTGCCTCAGCACCAAACAGGTTTGCTACACCAATAATTTTGTTTTGAGTGATTTTGTCACCAATATCGAGAGCATTAGTATATGTAGCTAAATTCTGTGAAATTGCATCACTCGTATCGGCACTATACGAATCGGTAGATAGAATTCGGATCTGATAGGAAATCTGTTTAACTGTTGGTCGGTAAATTTGCACTACTTTCGGATCACTATAAGGGCTTAAAACAGTAATATTTGTATTTCCATAATAAGCACACCCCATAGCTTTTTTAATTGCCATAATTTCCGCAATCTCTTTTGAGTCACCACCATAAACAACAATACATACCGAGTTCGCAGGTAATCCATTTACATCAACTTGTGATGTATCATTTTCAAAAGCCTTGCATCGTGTAACATCATTCAAAGTCAAAATTGCACCACATAAAGCATCTGTTTGTGATGATGCAGCATTTTGTGTTGATAGTGCTTGTCGCTGTCTTAGCTTAGTATCGCTTTCAATATCTTGGCCCATTGAAGATGATGTCAAATTGGAAACAGACAACCAACCTCGTGTCGGTGTGGTAATTGTCGTAATACTATTAGCTTGAGCAAGTATCGCACCTGCTTGTGATGCTTTCGCTGTAACAGTAATTTGACCATCTGAGGGTATTGTCACTAAAGCTGGTAAATTCCACTTATTTCCATTTTTATCGGATGCAACACCATTGCGAATTGCTGTACCTGGTATACCTGTAATCAATAAATCAGCAGTCGAAAATGTTGCTAATGAGCGTTGAATGCCATTAATTTTTACATTTCGCGTAAGAGCATCTTTTAAAGCAGTTTTAGGATTAAATGAGTTATAAACCTGAAGACATGCCGAGCCAACATTTGTAAACTCTAAAGCCAGTACACCAAGAAATTGACCATCTAGGCTATCAGCTTCTAAGTAAACATCATCACCATAAATACCTCTGTATTTATCTTTTAAATAAGCAATAATTTGATCGTATGTTGGTGCTGTTACGCCATTTGCATCAATAACAGGAGCTATCGTTTTAAGTGTCATTCATATTCCCCTGTGATAACTGCCTGACCATAGATAGTATTTACATTCATGCTTACTGTAAGTGTTCGTGTGTTTGGTTCAAGTTTGCTGCCAAAATTCTCAATACTTAATACGCCTTGAGTTTCAAGCACTCGCTGTCTGAGTGTAAGCTCATACAGGTTTGAAGACCGCTTGCCCAATACAGCTTGAGACCATCCAGTACCTTCACTTTTATCCGCAAACCATTCACCAAGCCAAAGTTGTAATCTTGTATCTATTGCTTGTGCTACAGCTTCAACACTATTGATATGAAAATCATTTAAGCTACTGCCAAAGCTGTAATCATTATTCTCGTCATGTTTTCTATATCGCATAAAAAAACCATCTTACGATGGCCCTCATTATTTTGGATTTCCTGTATCACTACCACCTGACTGCACACCTCCATGTTTGTGCGTACTGAATTCAATACCACCTATGGAAGCACCTGCTGATAGGGTGGATTTCCCTGTTACATCAAGCGTGTTTTGTAGTGTTGATGCACCTACCACATCCAATGTTTCAAGTAGTTCAACAGGATGATGGAATACCGACTTCGTACCAATAAAATTAATCACACCATCTAGTGTGATCTGAATTTTACAGGTGTTCGCATCATTGCGAATTTCAAGGTCAGTGGTTGAAATACCTGATATTTTCTTGGCTTGTGATTGCGGTCTAAAGAATGCAAAACCATCTGATAAATCATGCTTTCGAGTATCAAAAGGATTCTGAATACCGCCTTGTTGCCACCACACATCAATGTTTCTATCTGCAAAACTAACCAGGCATTCATCACCTTGTTTAATTGGGTGAGTAATCGTGAATCCACCTGCACATGGGAACATTACAGGCACATCAAGAAACATAGGAAGTTCTACCAATTCAATTTCACCGCTTGGTAGGTTGATTGGAATCTTAATAGTTGACTGAACATCTACCGTGACTGCTTCAGGATCATATTTAATAACTTCGCAAGGCAGGCAAGTCCAAAGATTTGTAAGTTCTGCCTGAATTGCATCTCGTATGATTTGTAGTAGATCGGGTGAACGTTCATTATTAGTTAATGCCATTTAATCCACCGCTGAAATAGATATACCTGTAATTGGAACTGCTGCACCAATTGCTGTGCAAACCATTACCGAATACCAATCATTGCCACGAGTATCACCATTATGCTCAATCGCTTGAATCACAAAAATACCCTCTGCATTGGACGCTGTTTTAGGATTCTTAAAAACTTGATCCTTGCCTTGTGAATCATAATCAATGTCATATTGCTGACTTTGCAAAGTAGACATATCAATTCGTATTCGCCCCATCCTTTTTAAGCTTGGATTGAGTAGGCATTTTACATTTAAGCCTTCGCTTGTAAGTTCGGGTAATCCAACAATACCTGTAGTCGGTGTAATGATTTGAATTGGCTCAATTGAATATTTGTCAGCATCAATAGATCGAAGCACGTCATCCGACCAGTCGAAAGTAACATTATTTTCTTTGCCAATTTTTTGGATATAACCACCTAAAGAGCCAAATAGAACACGACCTCTTATGTATTTTTGCTCACTTAGCTTTACGGTTTCACCTACATCCATACCATTTTTTTGAGCTTCATCAACTAAGACTTTACCCATATCATCAACTGTAGTACCTGACGGCACACATTGATTAATAACCGCTGTGTTTTGAACCGTATCACCCGAAATAGCTAACACACACAAATAAGTATCTGTTGCATTTTCACGACCACGGCGATATTGAAATACTCGACCCTTAAAGATGGTTTGGAGTGGATCAGCCCCATAACTACACTCAATAATTACTGTGGTATCAAGGTTGGAATTATCGACACCTGCCAATAAGTTCATCGTTTTATCAGAAAGGTTGTAGATATAAATTTGTGCTGCCTTTGGTTGAGTTGCTGTTGCTTGGCTTACTTGGAATACACAGCGAAACTCTGATAGATCTAGTGCGGATTCAGCATCCTTATCAACTTGAATTGTCAATCTAAAGTTGCGTTGCCATTGCAATGTCATTCCATAGGCTCCCAATATAATTTTATATTCCGACCTAAATCACTAAAAGCCTGAGATTCATCTTTATTTGCATTTAAGGAATAGAAAGCACCTTTTAAGACGTGCTGGTATTGCTCTAATAGATTTACGCCTTGGCATATTAAAAGACTGCTAATCAGCATGTTTTCCGATGTATCAAGCACATCAAAGAACCAAGCATCTAGACGATAAATAAACTGTAATTTGTACTGCTTACCGCCAAGAGAAATATTAAACTTCTGGTTTTGCGATGTCAGTGGGATTTCATATAGAGCCATATTAAATTCCTAAAACTTCACCAATAAAACCAGCACCTCTATCCAGTAATGATCTATCAACAGGTTTTGGCTGCACTGTTCCCTTTTCTGCCACACCTGATGTTTCAGAAGGATTAGCTTGATTCTCTACTGCCACAACTGTTTGTGATGTTTTTACAAGATTAATTTTCTTAAAAGTAATCTCAATCATGAGCGAATTTTCACTCGTTAAATCAGTCGTGTTTTGGAGTGACTTAATCAGCATATTTGTATATAAGCGTTTACCCGTCATCACGATCAATGGAACGGCTGAACTTTGAAGTTTCTGCAATGTTTCATAAACAATCACAAGACTTAAATCACCACCGAGCACAGTATTACCAACCAACCCCTCTAATCTTCCTGCGCTCTCAGACCAGCCTACTTTTATTTTTAGCTCAGGTGGTTTTTTGAATGCATGATCGTTAATTGGTGCACCAACCTCCGTTGGATGTTCTGTAATTTCCATTTCATCTGTGTGCTTTTCTTCAACAGTTACATCCGCAAACAACCCCATGATTGTTCGACCTTGCCCTGCAAGCAATAAAGATCCAACGCTTTCCACACCTGGTATGCTTCCAACATTCCCAAGTGCACTCGATAAAACTGAGGTAATCGTCATTTTTACTT
Source organism: Acinetobacter faecalis (assembly GCF_034187745.1). Classification (NCBI taxonomy): domain Bacteria; kingdom Pseudomonadati; phylum Pseudomonadota; class Gammaproteobacteria; order Moraxellales; family Moraxellaceae; genus Acinetobacter; species Acinetobacter faecalis. The sequence goes on from NZ_JAXHPF010000003.1 coordinate 173,744, forward strand.
TTCCTTGGGTGATAAAAAACCACCTGAAGGTGGCTTATGTTGTATATTATTGAGATAAACAAGGGTATTAATAATGAAAAAACTACTACTTATCTCAGCTTTATTGTTTAGCGGTGGTGTTTGGGCTGAGTGTTCGACAGCAAAAATACCCAAAATAAAAGGCATGGATTCCATAACATACGATGACAAAGGTAGATCATCTTTGTTGGAAAATGGATGGAAACCAATACCTTTAAGCAAGCAAGAGCAGGAGGATATGACTTTTTTCAATAAAAAAACACCTGAAAAATACTGCTCTGCAACCATGTGTATATCAACATTTCAAGATAATAATAAAAATGAATTAACAGTTACTCAGGTTGGTGATTTTATTTCTGATATTGAGATTGAGTGCTCAATCAAGCAGTAAACACACCCTTAGCACCACGAGCCATAATTGCTAAATCATTCTCTTGCTGACGTTTCATAACGTTAGCAGATTCCATCGGACTTGATACGCCATTTAATGTCATATCAGTTTTAAAGCTTTGATGGATTGTCACATTTGAAGCTGTAATGTTTGAGTTAGCAACCTGTGACTTATGGGGATTACCACTTGGTATATCTGCATTTTGTGCAAATTTAGCAAGGTCTTTAGAGTTGGTAGGTAGACTTGTTTGACTTCCTCCTGTGAGTTTATTAGCAACTTGGTGGTGACCATTAAAGCGCCTTTTCTGAGCCTCAACAAAAGTCTTTGGTGTCATCCCTTTCTCCCAACCATTAACTTTCATTGCTTTTAATGTTGCTTTTGATACATCATTCGATCCTTTTATGGCAGGTATGACACCTGGTCCAATATTATGAAGCATATAGAGATTTTCCCCTGTTACAGGCAACCCGTGTTTTTTTAAAATTTCAGCGTTTTGCTTTGCAAGTAATCCTGTCGCTAAAGTGTTTATATGCTTGTTGTATCGTGGGTCGTTGGCTTTTCTAAAATTTGATTTATCAATTTTAGTCATTCCAATTTCTTTACCGTCCTTAGTTTTTGCTAAACCATTCCAAGTACTTTGAATGAATTGACCTGTTCCAATCGCACCTGTTGGTGACATCTTTCCAGTCCAACCTGCTTCCATCTTAACAAAACCACGAAGTACCTTCTCATCAATGCCGTATTTAATGGATGCCTCTTTGATATAACTATCCACATCCTTACCAAAACTAAATGCATAATTACTAGATGCACTACTAGCCATTCCCTTAACTTCATCATTCAAGACTTTAGCAATCCCAACCGCGGCATTCTTACCAAGCTCTGACGGTGTTACAGTATTTTGTGTAGAGTTTGTGTCGCCACCACCTGTAACTTTCTTAACACCTTCAACAATCGGTTCAATGATTTTACGAGAAGTGAAATCAACTACAGAATCATAGGTACCATCGCCAAAACTCCAATCAAGAGCTGTTTTGGTTAGGTTTTGGATCCATTGAATCAGCTCCTGAATTTTTTCAACGACCCAATCAATTTCTTGAGTCCACTTCGACCAATCAATGAAAGATTTCCCACCATCTTTCCATGTACTGTAATCATCCCAGAGCAAACCAATCGCAGCTGCTAAAGCCAAAACAATACCGATTGGTGATGCCAAGAATGCTAAATTCAACAACTTGACTAAGCCGATCAGTGATTTTATTGCAGGTATGAACTTAAACAGCAGTCCAAATACCTTGATAAATCCACCAAATACAACTGCTAACATTGCGAAACGCAAACCAACTGCCAAGCCCTGTTTAATTTCAGGGTTTAATTGTGAAAATGCCTGTATGCCTGCCTGAATGAGTTGATTGAGTAAGCGCAAGATTGGAATTAATGCTTTACCTGCTTGCATCACAATGACTTGAAAACCTGTCTTGGTCATCATGGTTAAATCACGATACTCAGCCATGAACTCATTGCCTGATTTGGCAAGATCGTCATTCATTCCAAGTTCTTTTTGAATCTTTTGGTATTTCTCCATGTTCGACATGAATTTACCATCACGCATTGCAAGTAACGTGTTTTGGTCAATACCAAGTGAACTTGCATAAGCATTGGCTTGGTATGCAGGCATCTTAGATAAAACACCGCTAAGGTCTTTCATCATCTCTACACGGTCACGCATTTCACCGTTTGCATTACGAGTATCTACACCAAGACTTTTAATTTGGCTTTCATAGCCTGGTGAATTCCGCATCTTCTCAGCAAGTGATTCAAGTGAACCAATTGCACCTTCAGCACTACCGCCTAATTGAGAAATAGCATTACCGTATGCATTGATATTGGTAACGCTTGCGCCAATACGTTGGGATGAGTAATAAAGCTTATCTAACTCACCTGCTGTTTGACGTACAGCAACAACTGCACCTGTTGCTAAGGCAAGTAGAGCACCTTTAAGTGCTGTTGCTTTTAACTCTAAACCATTCATAGCACCTTGCATTTGATTTAAGCCTGAGTTATCAGTTTTAAATCCCAATGCGACCATGAAGTCACGAATCACACCTGCTTGTGCCATGAGAGTACCTACCTAATTAACCAAAAATATTTTTGTACGCAAAACCCAAAGCGCTAATTAATGCCGCAGTTCCAAATAGTATTGCTGCGATTTTTGCCGCGCTTGCCAATGTTAAACCTGCTTTATCTGCACCTAACTCACTCATTTTTCCATCTACCTTTACTTGGTGTTTGGGGTTATAATTCACTTATTGTTTTCCTCTTATCTTGCTAAGGGGGGAACACAAAAAAGCCCATGATTACGAGTCACGGGCTTTTTGCTTTTTTATTTCTTACTCTGTCTTTCCTGCTCTTGCTGAATTAAATACTCATTGTCTGCAATCACATCCAAGGCATCATTCATTAAAGCAATATCAGCTAAATCAATCTTGCCATTTTTTAATGATTCAAACTTACACATGCCCTTTACACACGGACGCATGAGCCAATCCATACCGTCATCAGGCAAATTTTTATAATTTATGCTTGGGCTGTCTTGATGCTCGATGCCTTCGTAAGCAGCCCTTGAATAAAATTTCCCAAGTTTGTACGAACCACAGCAACGATAAGTGGCAGGATTTGCCCCATTTCCATATCATCAAACATGATTGTCTGACCACGGCAAACCACAGCACCATTACGCTTAACAACTGACAAACACTTGTAGGTGATGTAATTTACATCATCTTCTGGCATGTTTGCGAATGCTTCCATAAGTGGCATTAAGGCTTCTGTAAGTGGCTCTAGTTCTGCAATCTCAGCATTATCACCAGCTTCAATTGCTTTTAGTGTTTCATCTAAATCACCTTTAGCGATCTCGGTGATAATCGGCATGATGGTCGGAACGATTGGAGCAATTTTACGAGACACATGAAGTTGATCGAGCGCATTTAAGCGCCCAATCGTATACTCATGTCCATTAATCATTAGGCTTTCCATTTATCCACCTTATGCGTATGTGCCGAGTTTAGAATCAATCTTGATTGCATCAAATACCCACTCAACTGTAGAGCCATCTTTTGCATTCGTATAATCAGGAGTTTTTTTGAATGCACATTTCGTAGCAGTGTAGTTATCACCTGAACCGCTGTGATTCATTGTGATTGTATTTTTTCCCCACTTTGTAGTTGATGATTGCTGAACATTGTAAAGATTCATCAACTTTGCATTTGTTGGTGAGGTTTTAAGTAGTCGAATAGTGACTTGCCCAGACTTATCACAGTGAAGGCTATGCATACCTTCACCATCTGCACCCACGGTCATTGTGTTTTTATCACCAGCCATTGCAAAGGTAATACCTTCGTCAGCAATCGCAGCACCATAACCAATATCTACAACACCATCATCACTTGTTAGGGTGCATGCTGTGTCCATAAAACTGTAAGCCGTCATAAAATTCCCCTTATCGATTTACCGAAACAATGACATCAGCGAAATGCGTAGCACCTGCCAATTTTGTTGCAATTTGGAACACTGGCGCTTTACGTGCCTCACGTTCTGATTGTGCTTGACCGTTCAAGCTGTTAGCAAAAACATAGTATGCTTTGGTTAGGTAGTCACCCGTTTCAAGTGAACCAAAACTATCACCATTCCATTGACCTTCGCCAAGCAAGCCATTTGTAACACCTTGCTCACATGCACGTTCTAAAACACCACATTGACGATTTACGCCTGCAGGTGTTTGAGGAATTTTGGTCGTGCTTGTGTAGTACAGATTCCAAAGTGCTGTTTCAAGGTGGTTTTGAAGCCAATCCAAACCATGAATTTCATCAAAGAATGAACCATCACACATCACGCCTTCTTGAAGGATGGCTGTGTCATTATTGTATTTTGCAAAGACATTACAGTTTTTAGCTACTAGAGCTTTCGCTTCGCGTGTTTTTAAATCTTCCGCAGCAATACCTGGTAACTGTTTAAACTTAAGTGTGATTGTTGTGCCTGTACCCATAAAATTGACACTAAACGCACGACCCATAACTGATGCAGCAGCGTAAGGATTGTCACTAGAGAAAATGGTAAATGTACGGCGATAGTTTTTATTTTTAAGCAGATAGGCTGTATCTGTGGTGCTCAATCCATCCAGTGTCGCTTCTTGTTGGGTTGTATAACCAAACATGCGTACTGGATCAGATGCTTCAATAATCGCTGCAACCGAATCAGCTTCTTGTGATGTTAAATCTGCTGCAATAGTTAATCCGTACCATTTAAGAGATTCAAGACACTCATTCACCACTTCAGCAATGGTTTCAGGTGTTTCACTCTCTTTATCCCAATAACCAATGTAAAGTGTACGAGGTTTTGGAGCTTGCCCGAAATAAGCCAAGGCCGCCTGATACTCAGGATCATCAACACCGTAGTCTTCACCAACTTCGGTAATGCTTGAATACTCACGCATACGTTCAATGGTATCAATGACACCACTTGTTGTACCAAGAATAAGTAGTGAACCAAACGAACGTGGTCCTGCCGCCAAAGCTGCTAGAGAAATACTAACATTGACGACACTGGAAACAGGTAATGTCATTAAAGACTACTCCTAGTTAATTTTAATTTCGAAATCTTGAAAGGTTTTAATCAAGTGGGCTTGTTTGGTTTTTCTGTTAAAAACAGCAGTCACATCAAACCGATGAACATATTGCTCGTTGATTTTGTCGGGAGCTGTTAGCACTCTTCCAACCTCAATAAACTTAATTTTATGTTCGAGAATCTGATCTATGTTTTGTGGAATTGCCAAACCATCAATAAACCGCTTTGCATACATCTGACCATTTGGACCATAGAAAGATAAAAAAACCTCAAGTCGTTCATGGCGAATTGAGGTTTGATTTTCCGATTGCTCGAAGTATGGTCCATCGTCTGATGTTTGGTTTTGAACAACAAAGGCAATCCAATCTTGAGTGATTTTTGGTATTGATGGTGGTTCAGTTTGAAACCGAGGTCTTACCCACTTACCCAATAGACCAGTTACACCAACAATCAATCCTTGAAAAATATCTTCAAGCAACTGATCATTTGGCATAGCTTCGCCATCAGGTAGTAGATAACCACCTGTTGCAGAAGTATTCATAGTTAGCCTGTGATTGGTTTAATAATGCAGACCGCTTTAACAAAGCCACGACCGTAATGCAGATTCGGTAGAGCCTGAATTACGATATAGGTTTGATTACGCCACACAACTTCATCTGCTTGTTGATATTCACCACCTGCAATCAAGGCAAAGCGCGTATGTAAATTGATTGCACCTTTAATGATTGTTCCATCAGGTTGGCGATCTAAATTAATACCACTGTTTGTTGTTACAACTGCATTAAAGGGATGACTAGACTCGGTCTTGATTGGTCGCCCATTACTACCAACATCAACAATGGTTCGCTTGCAAACCAATCCCTTTTCCATAAAATCAGGATCCAATAAAACATCACTTACATCTAAGCCTGCCATTATTCACCTGTTTTCTTGATGACATAAGTTACGGATCGCCTTAATTGACCTGTATCAATCAATGGGTTTATGCCTTTTCGACCTCTTGCGAGTCGCATTTTTTTTGTTACTTCAGATAGAGGCTCAAAGTGACCACTTGTAAAATAAGCGCGTACAGTGTTCTGAGCAATCATGCCTGCAGTATTTAAATGACGATTCACCATAGCAATATTTCCCTTTAAAGCAGCATCAGCCGCCTTGGTGAGATGCTTTGCTGTTTGATCTTGACAACTTTCAACACCAGGCACCAAAAAAGGACGAGGCGGTAAGTTCATACTTGGCGAGCCTGTTTCTTGAATATAGCCAATTTGAGCATTAGTCATATCTGAATCAGAGCGAGCTTCACCATGTGGAATTCCCACCAAAACCTCTTGTGATGTTAGTGTTTCAATTGCCTCAAAGATGGAAGCAAGCCCATCTCCCGACATTGTGACACTCATAATTGAATACCGCCTGCGCCAACCATCATCATGAGTTGATAGAACTGAATACCATAGGTTGTTTGGTTCCAATGCCCTGCATCAGCATTTAAAACACTCGATACATCCATCGACTTAGAAACACCATCAACAGACTTTGAGGTTTCATTTCCCACAACCTTGCCACCAATACCACCCACATCAACAAAAGCCATATCGCGAGCATATAACGTCAAATAATGAGCTACATAAAACGTCAGCCCATCACCTAATAAATCATCCCAACGGCTTTCAGGTAGCAACTTCACTCCAAGTTTTAGATAAAAATTGAATTGTGCTGACGGATATAAATCCACATCAGCAAACATTGGCATGTTCTGCCGAAAGGTTGATTCATCTAACATTACTTAGCCTTTGGCGTTGCTTTAGTTTCGGATTGAGTTAAATCGAGCTGAGTGTCTGCGCTTTTCTGTTCAGCTTGATTCTTTTCTAATTCAGCAATTTTCACGGCATCGGCTTTGACTTGTTTTTCCAATGCTGTGATTTTTTTAGTTGCTTCATCCGACTGAGCTATAAGTGCTTCATGCTCAGCCTTTAGAGCATCATAGGCATCTTGAAGTTCTTTGTTGGCAGCATCAGAGGCGGTGATTTCTTGCGAATGCGCTTTGACAAACCAATGTTCAGCAATTTCAGCGGCCACCTCCTGCACACCAGCAGGAAGGGTTACTGTGTTTTGCTGACCATGCTCATCTTTACCAAGATTGACAACAAGTTCTTTCGTCAAAAGGATCTGTACAAGTTTAGTCATGGTCAGTGCTCCTTATAGACCGTCAGCGTAATAAGCAGTTTCAGGGTAAACCCATTCAACCGCACCAATACGACCAAAGTAAGTCGTCAATTGGCGTAAATCACGATACTCAAGTGGAGTACGTTGTAACGGCACCAATGGCATGCGTACACGGTTTTCAGACTGTGTATAAGTCATCATTCGGTCAGTACCACCAACACCACGACCAACTGCCCATTTAGAAGGTTGAATATCTAACGGCTTGCCATTTACAGACATTGCCAAGCAGTTAATTTTCAAGAATTCTAAGATCGAGATATTCCCTGCTTCACTCACAATGCGAGTGGTCAACCAACCAAACTGTTTTGGTGGTAAAAGCAATTTATCAGGACATACAGCGAAACCAGATGCGATCCAAGCATTGTTTAACACAAGGTTTACGTCATCTAGGATTTGTTGAGCTGTTGCGGTTGCCCAAGAAGCTGTAACGTTTGTTGCACCAACTTTGCTTGAGTTAAATAATCCTTCCAAGCCTAGCTGTGCATCACCGATATAGACTTGCTCATCTACATCCATGTTGTATTTAAGGGTTAGACCTGCATGTTTTTGAGCATCAACTGGACGACCAACCTTTTGAGCTGATTCAAGCTCAGGGAGTGTATAGCCGATCTGCATAGCCCATAGCGTTAATGGACTTGCAGTTTTGCCAATATCCAAAGCGATACCTTGAATAGCATCAGTGTTTTTACCGACCCATGCTTTACCACTACCCGATGGACCACCTGCAGCAGCAAAAGTCGAGTTAGTGAAAGATGAGGTTTCATCAGCAATTGATACATCAGAACGCAAATGGATATCGCGCGACCATGTAACCGAGGCTAATGGTTCATGCATTGTTTGGTCTAAACGTTCAAGTTCACCAACTAAGAATGCACCTGAGCTATCAACTGTGCGTTGGTCAAAAGTAAGCATCTGGTCTTTCGTACGTGCACGAACAGGCGACCCCATTGCCACAGCTTGAGCAAGTGTTGATGCAATAAGTAATTTACTCATATTCTATTTTTCCTTGGACATAAAAAAAGACGCTTAAAGCGCCCAGATCTACATCAATTTAATTTTTAAATGTTGTAAGAGATTTCTACATTGCCCGACGCGTCTGCTGCATGCATAAAGATTGCATCAACAGCAATGGTGTTTGCGCCATCCGCCACAGCTTCAATACCGCCTAACGGCTTAGTATCAGTTGCTGCATCAATACGGACGTAAACTGTGCTGCCTGCTTTTGCTGTGCCTGCGTTACATTTCACAGTCATGTAGCCACGACGCAAAACATCGTTAAGTCCTGTAGCAGGTACGGCCACACCTAAAGCATTTGTAGCGCTTTGTGTTGGATATGAGCGAACAATTAAGCCGTAAACTTTTGCTGCTGTGTCAGCTGAAGCAAGCGGTGCAAACTTACCATTGGCATCTAATTTGCCGAATAAGCCAAAGCCCGCAAAACCTACACCCGTTTGATGCGCTTCAATTGTTGAATGTGATTTGCGAGATACATCACCTGCAATGCCCGACGGCATGCGATATAAAAATGAATTACCCATTATTTTTGACTCCAGAAAGCTTGGTTTTTAGCGTTAATGTCGGCAGGTGTTGGAGCTGAGCGACCAAAGTCACGTGTCGTCACGCCTGTACGAACACCTTTCAAGTTGTTTTGTTGTTTGATGAGTTCCGATGCACCAATAAAAGCAGCATCAATTGTATAAGCAGGTAATGCATCAATATTTGCATTAGCGCCACCAACAAAAGGACCAATTGTTTTGACACCGTCAGCAGTTGCATAAGCCAATTTCAAAGCATTACGCTTAGCGGTATCCGCAACCTTACCAATATCTTTTGATGCTGAATCAAGTGTTGGTAATTTAAGACCTGGTGAAAGAATCTCTACACGTGAGCGTAGATCCTGAAGCGAATCGCCTGTGTAGGTTGTGCCTACGTCAACCTTACCTGCTTTTTCAGCTTCTAGAATGTCGTCTTCGGTTTTTTCAGGATCAATGTCTTCATCGCCTGTTTTACTGTCTTCGTCATCATCTTCAGTTTTCTTTTCAGGATCATCTGAATCTTTGGTTTTTTTCTTTTCCAAAGCCTCAAGACGAGAATCCATTGTTTTCATGAACTGACGCATTTCTTTTTGGAATTGACTATCAGCAGTTTTGCTTTTGCCTTCATCGTCATCGTCATCTTCAGTTTTAAGATCAGGCTCCTGATCTTCCACAGCCTTAGCCAATTTCTCAGCTTCATCTGAATCTTTTGTTTTTACCAAATTACGGATGCGATCCGCAAAACTTAGCTTTTTAGGCATTTGTTTATCTCCAATTGAGCAACGTGAACCACACCGCCCTTTATCTACTAATGCAACGTGATTACCAATAATGTTGCTCTGTGTCCCTTTGCCTTTGCTGACTTCTGTGTAATCAGCATCATAGCCAAGAGAAATTTGTACTTTTCCACCTTGAATCGCTTCAATTGCGTCTTTGTCTTGAACAAGCAAATCAGCAATTAAGAGGTGATCTTCAATACCCTCACCACGACGAATATTTTGTGCAGTACCTTTCGATAAATCTTTCCAATTATCAGGTGTCACCCAATCATCAGGATGGTCATTTGTGATCGGCTTGCCTTCAAAACTTGCAATTGTTTGAGGGCTGAACAAGTCATTATCATCACGAGTGATAACAATCAAACCAGCATCAGCTGTAACTGGTACTTCGCCTTCACCATATAAGAGCGAACCTGTGCAAGCCAAAGGAACATCACGGCAAAGCAAGTAGCCTTCAGGTGTTACTTCACGTGTTTTTCCAAGCTTTCCGACGGTGTAAAAATTTGACCGGTCTTTAGTTTGCCGATCTTTGGTTTTCTTCTTAAACATAACTCACCTTCGAATAGGCAATAAAAAACCACCTTTAAGGTGGCTATTCTTCAGGAATAACTGGTTCGGGATAACATCGACAATTCCAAATACAGCCTGCGTGTGCACGTGTACCTGTACGCTTATCTGCAATTGGTGGTTTATCCCAAGGAATATATTGACCGTTTAACTCATCATGCTCATGTCGAACATCACTATCTTCTGAACTACGCCAAATATAACCTTTACTTCCAAGTGCTTCCGCTCTTGCTCGTGTGAACATGGTAGATGCTTTAGATACCTCGGTTCGAGCGATTGTATTAGCTTTTGCTTTAGTTGTACCACCTGTTGCCATAATCAAGCCCGATATTTCGTCAGCTCGTCCACCTTCTATGACTGCCCTTGTTGCCAAGTCTTGAACACGTTGAGCAGCGTTTAATGGTAAGGATGTAATGAGACTGGTTTGTTCTGCAATAAGCTTTTGCATAACCATACCGACATCAGTCTCTCGAATCTCTTTACGCATGCCCACCGATATATCTTGTGCATATACAAGCCATGTCTTTTCATCACGTAAAGCGATATCCATAATGATTTTAGATGAAGCGTTACGTGCCCAAATATCGAGAGAATCCGCATACTTTCGTAATGCAGTCACTATAGATGGATAAACCGTTTCGTCATTTACATCAAAACCCTTAATAATTGAATCAACATAGGTTGCGATTTGTCTAAGTTGTCTGCCGTACTTCTTTTCAACTTTACGCGCTCGGTTCGGTGTATGGCGGATCTGATTCATTTACTTCACCTGGTCTCGGAACACTATCATCAGCAGATTCAATATCTTCATCTGTAATGCTTGAGTAAATACCTGTGATTTCACTCGACTGTTTTAGCTCTTTCATTGCTGATTGAGTGGAAATTAAGCCCTGCTCTTCCGCTTTGCAAATTGCATCAGTAATTTTGCTTGCAACATCAGCTTTTTGCACATCATCCATTTGCCACAGAGATGCAAAATCAAACGTAAATGATTCGGGTAATGCCTTACCAAGCACAGACAATGAAACAACCTGCAACAATTTCCCAAGTCCTGAGCGCATACGACGTTCTTGCTGTTGGTTGATATTGTCGTAATAGTTGCTTAAATCAGATTCACCTGTAGCATTCATACCTGATGGTGATTGACCAAATAAGCGAACTAAAGGAATTTGTGAAGCACCCGAAAGTTGTTGGCCAAACTGTAATAAAACAGCATCAAGACCAGCAAAAGAATAAGAGTGCGTTGCAAATTCATCCTCAGCATCCATGAGAGTCAAGCCCTCATTAGACTGCCATAAGCGAATTTGCTCAATCTGCTTAACTAAACCTTCAAACGCTTTACCACCTGCAGCAATAATTGCTCGTAAACCTTTCACTTTGTATGTACGCAAGTGAGCCTTATAAACTAATTGAGCAACACCCATGGTCGTACTATCAAATGCTGTTAAGCGATCAATCATGCGTTCGATGACTGACTGCCCCCAAAGGTTTTCAGCAACACGTTGCCAATAAGGTAAGTCCACACCATCAAAGCGAATTACGCGAGAATAATGAATCTTCTGATTTGACAAACCTAACGAGTCTGCAATCACATCGTAATATTTAGGCTTACCAAAATCAGGACCGTACTCAGTAACTAAATCTTGAAGTGTCGGTAATACAAGCCAACGGTCTAACACCATAAGGCCTTTGAATTGATCTTTACCCACTGTACCTATATCAAGTGGTGTACTTACATCTTGGCCATCAATCAACATGACAGCGATTGCACCACCATATAAGCGACCCCACTTAATAGCATTGGTTAATTCATTCCAAATTTCCAGATCATCAAGCTTTTGCTGAATCTTATTTGCATCTTCAGGATCATCCAGACCACGGATGTTAATGCCCTCGCGTGTCATATCCTCCGCAACAACATCAACGACCTGACCGACGATCCATGACGATCTATACATTGCTTCAAGTTTTAAACGATCTCGGCTAAGGAAATCAAAACCATAAGTTGATTGGTCGTGCTGACTTCCTGCACCCAAGCCGAGTCGCGCAGCAAAGTTTTGAAAACTATCTGCGGTAAAGTTTTTTAAAAGTTTCATTTCTTATCTCGGTTAGAGCTTATCCCATATCGCAATATTTGCTATTGCTGGGTTAAAGCAGATCATCACGCTGTCAGCTCTGTTTGGAGAGCAAGCTCCGTCAGGTTGTTTATTGACTAAAATCTTACCTACACCATTTTTTGTGTATGTTGGTTGTGACAATTCCGTTTTAAGCAGTGCTAATTCTTTTGGATCTAGATCAACAGTTGATAATGAGATTAGGTTGTCGGGATCGTACTCCATACCCTTTGATGCTCTATAAGTATTTTGGAACCTAATCCTTAAAGACCACCATGATTGAGCCTTAAGATTTGCAAAGAAGTCTTTATTCTTTCTTTCCTCAACCATTTCACCATCAGGATCATGAACTGAAGCAGAACCACGAAATGGCTCAACACTGATTTCAACACCACCAATTTCACGCTGTCTTTCATTAATCACACGAGCATCACCACGTACGCCTGCGCCTAAGCCATCTGAGTCGTAATAGCACAAGCCATAATCATCTTGAATACAAAGGTCCATCGTTTTTTGTGTGGTACCAAAGATGTCATCACCTTTGCCAGACCATGATTCTAGATACTGCAAAACAATGCCATGACGACCAGCGAAAGAGTTTTTATCTTTACCCTCATCTGCAACATCGAGCGCACCAATACGATCACCACTCGGTTCAATATTGAGCTTAATGTGAGAATCAATCGAAGCTTCCACCCATGCCGACGGAATTAATACGCCTTCAACCGATGCGGCATAGTTGATATCGACTTCTTGAGCAATAACCACATCGTCAAGCGTAGCAAGTTGTTTTTCATACCACGGATAAATTAACTTCCCACGTATTTCAATTTGCCAGTTCTTATCAGGGTTATCGCGCCAAGGCATAGTAAAAACAGCATAACGACCGCTAAAACGATCTTGGTGAAATCGATCACCAATACCGTTAGGTGTTGAGCCTTTAATGTGTACGTTAGTGTTTTGTGATATTGCAGCATCTACAGCTTCTTGACGCTCCACAAATGCCCATTCATCAAGAAAGTACATTGTTGTACGGCCACCACGACCAATATTGTCACCTGCTTCACCTGTGATGGTTGCACCGTTATCAGGATTGATAATCCGCATATAGTTATCGTGAACTTTCTCAACAAAGCCTTTGGGTTTTAACCAATTAGGCATTTTTGAATACATATCACGAAACTTGTGAAGTAAAGTTTTTGGATCACCTTTCTTATCGACTAGTTCCTCTTTACGACTACCAACACCACCTGCAAAGCCTTCTACAAACAACCACCGGTGCAAATAAAAGCCAAGCACAACGTATGACATACCTTCATCACGGCTCTTTTCAATCAAGCCATGTGTTTGAGTATTCTCACGCTCTAACAGCCAATCTACCAATTCAACTTGCTTAGGTCGCAATACAAAGGGAATATTTGCAGGCATACCAAATGGCATACCTCGTGGATCATAAGTCCATATCCAATGATTGAACCAATGTGCTGGATCGTTCTTACATCTATAAATCTCAGCTTCAATACTGAGTTGGTTTTGTTCTATTAGGGCTTTGTAGTAATAGCGTCTAGTCATCTCTGAAATAACTTCAGGTAACCTTGTGTTAATTGTCCATTCTTTTATTAGTGGTGCGATTTCATCAAGTGCATACGTCATAGCTTGCCATTAATACAAAGTCTTGAAAGTTCTTGTGCTGTGAGCCCTGCGAGTTCTTCAGGTGTGTATTTAGGTGTTTCCTTAACTTCCTGTTGAATAGGACCGCCATCCCTACCTGTGATTTCCTGCTTCGTCACACGACCATCAGTTTCTTGAAATGCTTGTTTGAGTAGATTTTGTTTCGCACGTTTATTTCGACCTGAATCGTCATACATTTTTTGAAGTTCACGAAGCCGAAAAGCTTTATTGGCAATCGCAATATCTTCAACATTTTCTCGAAAGTCTTTACGAGTTTGCTCAAATAAGTCTTTTAATTTTTTACTTAAATTACGACCTGCAACTTTAGTTGGGTCGTAAAGTGCTACCTGTTGCCGTGTAATTTCAATCTTATAATCTTGCTTTACAGCTTCTACTACTTGTTGAGGGGTTTCAAAGCATGCAAGAGACTGAACTATAAACATTTTTACAGGCTCTTTTAGTGCTGCCATAAACACCTCTTTGTATAGCTACGTATAGCAAGATAGGCAAAAAAAAGAGCCTCTAGGCTCAATTAATCACACACGTTCCACAACACGACGCAATACTTGTTTCTGATACAAACGGCGCAGACTTTGCAATTTCAACAAGTCGTTTAACTGACTCATCTGCACCCCATCGTTTTGTTTCACCAAAGAACACTTCAACATCGTGACCTGCTAAATAATGTTTAGGTAAGCCTGTATGGTCGCTATAAATGATTTCGCCATCTTCATCACGCTCTACACCTATGTGATACAGCTCATGCTCAATTAGTCGGCAAAATTCACGGTCTGTTGTATTTTCACAATAACTTGCATCAATCGTAATTAAGTAAACAGGTACAAAACCAAACCAATCTCGCATTTGTTGTTCTTGTCGTGCTTTTTTCCATCCACCTTGATTGAACATCACCTTTTCACATTGACCTAACACCATGCGCTTTTTAGCTACTGCAGCAGATGATGCCCAGGCGAATGCTAAAAAGGTTTCATCATCATGCAATAGCTCTGCAATATGGTCATGATCAGGGTTGTGAAGCTCACCACCTAAAGTTAGAAAGTTTTTAATTACCCATTCTTTTAGATCTATAGCAGGCGCAAGTAGAATTGCTTCTTGTTCTTCAGCTTTATCAATTAAGTCAGTCGGTGGAAATGGTCTGATCTGTTCCATGTGATGCCTTTAATTTTCTAAGCCAAACAGTTGCTCGCCCCAAATTAATATCTGCACATTCAAAACGAATATATCGATACCCCATTTCTTCAGCATGATCATAACGATCTAAGCTCCAAGCCTTGGTTGCAAGTTTACCTCTACGACCACCTGACCATGGACCACTCGCTATTTCAATTAAATATTGATACCCAATTAAATGAAAATCGAAACGCCAATGCTTTGTTGTTTTGAAGTGAAAATATTCTTCGTACTTAATTTCCATACGATCTAGAATTTCTTTGAATCGTTCAAAAGCTTCTAAGTATTTTTCACTGGCTTTTGGTAATGGTCTTGTGCTTGGTTTGGTTTTAATGGGCTTTTTTCGAGTTGCTGAAAAGTATTGTTTTTCATCCATATATTAAAACTCATTAAACAAACCCTGTAATGTCAGTTTATTTGTAACTTTATGTAAAAATAAAACGCCCAAATTTGGAGTTAATTAGCTCTAAATACAAAAATATTTAGCATGTCATAACTGTTTGTATTGCAAAATCAATAGGTTAAAATTTAATATACTATATTAAAAATCAATAACTTAGCCGTATTTATTCTTTTTATTAAAGTTTGCTCTGCATGCTAATCTAGATTAAGATCAAATTTCCAAGTTACATATAAGTTAAACTTCTATAGAGGGAAATATTATGAATAACACCTATCGCTATTTACCAAACAAAAATGGAGTAAATGAATGAAGATATCTTTTAAATGGCAGCTAGAATTGAATTTTGAGCGAAAAAAAGATCAAGAACTTTTGGGAATAGTTTCGAGACACCTCCCAAATGAACTTGATCTCACTCTTAAAGTTGCTTTCTTGTTTGCAAGTATCCATTTAAATGAATACTCACCTTTTAGAGTTGTATTAATATTATTACATTCATTGATGTAATTCCATAACTCAATTGTTCTATAATTTTATGAAGCTGGTCTTGATAAAGAGCCAGCTTCATTTATTATTTTCCAACCACACATCAAATCATTACGCATACAAAACCGAGCGTAAATTAACAATACGTTCTTTTAAGCGAATCATCACACTATCAATTGCAATTAGCTCGCTATGCCTTAAACCAGTTCGACTTAAATTTTGATATTTACTCAGTTCATCACAACAGAACTGTAAATCCTTTTTAGCTTGTACACGATCTGTCATGGATACCACCAATTAGAAAAGAAAAAGCCCTGTAAATAACTAGTATTCAACAGGGCTTCATATGCCGTAATTCTTCGGCTAGGACTACCAAACATTAGTTTGGTAGTGAGGGCTTAAATTTATCTACACCCCAACTTTGGAGGAGTGCTGGTATATACGCGCTTAATGTTTGCTGATGCTGTTAATTCACCTGGCAATAATGGGGATAAAACCGAAATTAGCCCAAAATCAACCACTGCACTACCTTCATAAAAGCAATTTATTTCAGCTGGTTTCAATGGGATTTTAAAATCATTATGCATATCTTTACCACTACCAGAATATTCAACCGTTAAACCCTTTAATAAAGGGATTGCGGATTCTGACTGCTTGATTGTGATAAGCATCATTTCATCCGTATGTTCATGCATCCCATAACTAAAATTCACTCTTACTGGAGCAATTGAACTAAAAGTATCTGATTGATACTCATTATCGTAATCATCAGTATGAAATGTGGTTGAAAGAGTTTTAAATTTTTCAGCAGCGAATACATCAATTGAAACAAACATTAACCCACAAAGCATAATTTTATTTAATTTTTTCATATGACATCACCCCCTTTAATTTAAGAGCATGAATTGTACAATTATATAAAAATTAAACAACAAAAAAAGCCCACCGTTCGATGAGCTTTCTTTATCTTTATTTAACCAGTGCAACTTACTTACACTTAGAACCACTATAACAGAAATATAGTCTTTTCCTTCCTGAGGGTCAAGTATTAATCACTTATATTTAATAAAATTATATCTAGAGTGTAATACAGCTAAACCACACTTCACATCTTGCTCAGCACCATATTTAGACCGGTGCTCATTAACCATCTGAGACCAACTATTACCATAAAAATAACGGTCAATAATTGCATCCATCCAATCATCCATAATTTCACTCTGACCTTGCATATCTAAAATCAAACGCTGTACCGCACGAGCTTCATTATCACTGATCTGACACGCCACTTTGGTTTTTGTGAGTTTTGGTTTTGATTCTTCAAGAAAATGCGCTGCAATTATTTCCTTTTTTTGCTCATCTGTAAGTTTTGCAATTTTTGATTTGATTACAGCGCTATCCATAGCCACCGCAATTGGGTTAATGCTCTTACCACACACTCCTGATACGGAATTCATCCATGCACCAAACTGATACAACCAACCTTCTAAATCATACTTCGACCAATCCACAGCACTTGTAATCGTAACAGCCATATTCATCCCTACTCCCCTTTTACCAATTCTTCAATTTGTTTAATCGCAAAACCACTTGTTACTTGTTCAGTGCTAAATCTAAATACCTGATAACCCATTGCTGTTGCTGTGTTGTATTTATCCATATCCCCCAAGTAGCCCTTACCCCTTGTATGACGACCACCTGACCAGATACCCCCTTCAACCTCAACTAACAACTTTGTACCTTCAATATGAAAATCAGCTCTCCATTTTCTTGTCGGGTGAAATCTAAATTCGCTCTTAAATGCGATTTTCAGCGCTTTTAATTGCATCCCTAGTGTTTGCTCACCCTTGCTCTGTTTCTTCACGCCATGCTTCGGAAGTTTTGAATTAGGCTTATTCCCGTATAGCTTCTTGTACTCAGCGAGTGAGATTGATGTCATTCACACCCCGACACTCACAATTAAAATGAGCACTAAACTCACTCTTGGATCCATTCATAGAGCACCAAGCTTTGTGTATAGATCGATGTTTTTTGATGTTGACCCCTTTAAACAATGCGAAAAGAGTTTGTTTATTCATACAGCCACCCAAAATAATTGTTTCGCTTTGTCTGTCGCTTTAAATCCCAATGGCTTGCATCCATCTGAAATTAAGTAGCCTTCTTTAACTAACTGTCTTGAAATCACGTTTGCAGAAAATCTTGATAACCCTGTCCATTCAGCAATATCCATCGTGCTAAATCGCCCTTTGCTTTGAATCGCATTTTTTAAAACATGTACAATTTTTTCTGTTTGCTTTACGGCACTGTGTTGCTTCTTCATGATGCGACTCCATCGTAACAACCACACGGAATGTCAAAATTTGTGTACTCAGCCATAAATGCATCTTCTTGCTGGTGAATCGACTTCCAAGAGAACTTGCGACCCAACCCAACAACTTTTGTTAGATCTGCCTGCTCCTCAATAAACAATGCTCTCTCAAGCAACTCAGGATGAAACTTCTCAAGCCACTTAATTTCACTTGGGCGCGAATTAGGGCAAAAATAACAAGCCGACTTACCAGGTAAAGCCAAGCCAGCATCTTGAATGGACTGAATACACTCATCACGCCCCATTCCCCACTCAATTAATGGATAAATTCTTGTGAACTTATCATCATAAGTTCCGCTTGCACGTTGTGGTTCATCTGCGTCATAACCAATAACTTTGACAATTCGACCAGCAACAAACACTGTGTTATTTACCGCTTTATCTTGTGGTGCAATCTTAAAACGCTGACTACATGTCTTAAGTCCATATGCCAAACTTGGCAATGCCTTACGATCCAAACAATCTTGCTCTAGCGATTTGCTTGCTTTGACCACTTTCATTGCTGGATAGCCTTTTGACTCAAGCCACCGAGAGAAATACTCAACATATTTATATGTATGTGGTTTTTCCGCACCAGTGTCAGCAAACATAATTAAATCAACACGCATTCCTCGATTTACATATTCAATCAATAGAGCTGTTGAATTGGTTCCTCCGCCATAACTAACCACCACAAAATCAGAATGGAGTGTTTGGACTTGTTTGGTTAAAATCTTGTTATATACATTCACACCCCACCCCCAACTCTTGAATCATTCCAATTGCATTCAACAATCGTTAAACCGTCATGCTGAAAACGAGACCAAAGACGATCACCCAAATCTTTTTTAAGTTCTTCAATCGTCATATTTGAAATAAGCATCGTTGCTTTTTTTGCGTCATAACGTGAATACAAAACCTTGTGCACCAACTGCAGACGGTTTTCATGACGATCATGCAAGCCGTATTCATCAAGAATTAATAAATCGTATTCAGTGAATCGATAAATCGCACTAGCTTCGCTGTCATCGGCTTTTTTCCAAGCATTGGCTATCTCATTCGCCATGTCTTCAGAAGTGGTGTAACGAGCATATTTACGGCTACTCAAGACGTTTTTAGCCACAGCGCATGACAAATGCGTTTTCCCTGTTCCTGTGCGCCCAACCATGATCAAATTACGATTCATGCTGTTGCTAATATCTTTTGCGAATGCTGAGCACTGAGTTAAAGCGATCTGCTGACCATTGTTTTTCACTTGGTAATTTCTAAATCCACTTTGTGCATGGCGACTTGGTAGCATTGCTCCTGCAAAGTATTTTTCACGAACAGATTGATTTACTTCTGATTCATGCTTCACATGAACTTCGTTTAAAAATTCTTTCGCACATGATTTGCAAACAACACGACCAAATAGATTTACTTTCAACTCGTTGTGCTCAATGCAAAGCTCTTGCGTTGGTTGAACATTAAAATTCATAGCTGACACCATAGAATTCATATCAAACCCTCCAAATCAACTTCACCTGTTGCAGGTGCATATTCCTGAACCTCACCCCATTTTTGATTTACATCGCGGCTTGAGGTTTGTTTTTCAGGAAATGAATTCTTATGCTCAAGCTTTTCAAATTCTTGAATAATCCAAACTGCAAACTTTCGTGTTCTTTGGTTTTCAGTAAGATCAATCTTGTTTTCCCAATAAGCATTGAAATTCCCAAGATGCAACTTGAAATCGGGCATTGCTAAAACTTCATCAGCTCGGTTGCTAAATCGTGATTGGAAAATGATGTTTTTCAGTGAATCAAGATTTGGATTCCACTCGTTAGAAAATTCTTGTGCGTGACCACACACTGGTTGTTCTTGGTTGTTATTGGTAGTTAATAATAGTTTGTGTGACTCTGCGTCACTGCTTTGTGTGCTTAAAGTCACTGCTTCTTGTATTAAAGTCACTGCTTGTGTGCTTAAAGTCACTGCTTCATCTTCATTGAAGTGGTGACTTTGCGTCACTACTTCCGTCTTTAAAGTCACTGCTTTTTTAATATTTTCAGCAATAAATTTATATTTTGAATTACACCCTCTAACCTTTTTTGAGATCAAAAAACCAAGTTCTTCTAACTTTTTCAGGTGTAGACAAACAACACGATTTGATAGTCCTGTGTCATCCATTAAGGTTTGTACAGTTGGATAGCAAATACCCGTTTCATAATCCGCATACGTCGCTAAGGTGATAGCTACGTGTTTAGTTGTTGAGTGCATCTTTACAGCTCGAATTCCTGTCACGTAGTTGAATTTACTCTCCGACATAGCTTGTCGCTCTTGTTTTGGAAATCGAACAACTTCCGCTTGATAGCTGTATTGTTCTTGTGCTAAATTTGATTTCATATTCAATGCCTTCTAAAGTTTTGAATTACCAAAAGCCTGATGTTCGAGATCAGGCTTTTTCTATTTGTATTGGTGAAAGATATTTTTCTGCTTGTTTTCTTAATGCCTTATCCGCAGCAGTTGCACATTCAATAATTCTTTGAAAAATAAGATGCGCTTCTTCGTATTCCTGTGGAGTAACAATATTGTCCTCAAGGACTTCATAAACTTTTTGATTAGCCTTTCCGCTTGCAACATTCGTTTGCATCATGGCTTCAAGAATATTCATTTCATGATGACGCTCTGGATCAACATCCACAGGTACAAGAACAAAACCTAATTTGTGTGCCCAAACTTTTAATACTGCAGGGTTTTGCGTGTACATCATCATCGCTTCAAACTTTTTAAGGCTTGGTAAGTGATCAGGCATGTTTGGATTTGCGTAGTTGCAAATCGTGTTGTGTGAATCCCCTGTTAATTCAGAAATATCCTTAGGTGTAACACCAGGAGTGAGTCTGATCATCTTGTGTAAAGCTGTTTTTGTTTCTTTACTTATTTCCATTGTGAATCCTTGCTGTATTTCACGTTTATTTAAAGCGATCACTGATTGATAATTGGTTTAAGCAGTAAGTGGTTGTACTAAACCCTTTAATGTTGGACATAAATCTGTAGCTTTAAATTCCCCTTTAGTTACCATCTCAGCTCTCAGGGCTACAAGTTCAGACATGTTCCAACGCCCATTTATGTAGCCACTGATATTTGATTGACTAACCTTTAGAGCTTTTGCAGTGGATACTTGTCCGCCAAGGTAATCCACAAGCTCTTGGTAAATGGTATCCATAAACCACCTCAAAATATTAGTAACCCATTAATAATATTAGCACTCTAATATTTAGTCAATAAGTATTCTTATTTGATTTAATATTAGTTGCCTAATATGCTTAATAAAGCACTTAGAGGTAGTAAAAATGCTTAAAGACCGACTTAAAGAAGCTAGAAAAAAGGCAAAGAAATCACAAAAAGATGTTGTTGATGCTATTGGTATTACTCAATCCGCATTAAGTCAGCTTGAGACAGGTGCTGTCTCCTCTTCATCACACTTGCCTGCAATTGCTAGGTTTTTGAATGTTGATTCTTATTGGTTGCAAACAGGCGAAGGCGAAATGCTTGTAAGCGCATCTCAGGATAATGGCTTCAACAATGTAAGTTTTGACGTACCAACATTAAGAAAAATTCCATTACTTGATTTTGTACAAGCAGGTATTTTTCATGAGTGTGGTTATGACGGCATTAACCCTAAAGGTGAGTCTTATACAACTTATGAAAGTAATAAACCTGAGTGTGTATTCTCTCTTGAAGTTTCAGGATTAAGCATGACGCCTGAATTTAATCCAGGTGACAAGTTAGTAGTTGATGGCGCAAAAGCCCCCTATCCTGGTTGTTATGTGATTGCGCAGAATGGTAGTCATGAAGCCACTTTTAAAAAATATCGTGCTATTGGATATGACGAGCATGGCAGAGAAACCTTTGAATTAGTTCCTTTAAATCCAGACTTTCCAACAATGTGCTCTACCCAACAAGAAATTAGAATTATTGGTGTAATTGTTGAGCATGTAAGAAGTTTTAAAAAATAATCAAGAAGTGAAATCATAATGATCGCAACACTTAATAAATCCAAAACTACACTAACGATCAACCGTCAAGAATTTAAATTAGCTTTAGAAAAAATCAGTGCAGGAATTGATAAGCAAATAGCTTCACTTAAGAAAGCTAAACAGGGTTATGACGCCAAGGAGATGGCGCAAGAGGTCATTAGCGAGCTAAACATCTTTGAAGCTATTATTGAAGGCTTTAACGAAGCAGAAGGTACAAATCTAAAGCTAACTGACATAACCAATCTTGAGAAAGCACAAGAATGGATTGATGATTTTTTAGAGAAGTATTCTAAGGATTGATTGGGGATGCCCTACCTAATTAGGCCCTTAGATCTAGACTTCTTAAATCTAAAGCTAATTACTAGAAGTGAAGTATGCAAACACTAGAAATAAATTCCCGTAATATCAGCCATGTGGCTTACCAAAACTTTTTATTAACGGTGGTGCTTAGAACAGGCGAAAGGTTTATTTATCGACTTCTTGAGGCAAGTACATTCAAAGAATTTATTGATTCAGCAGACAGAGATAAATTTTATAGAAGTCATATTGAAGCGAATAAGAAATTTAAAAGAATTCAGCTTTTTGGATAATTAAACTGTAAACCTAATGCATTACATATTGGGATTAAGGATTAATAAAAACATGGGGAAAATGAATAAATTTGATTACATGAAGCTAGCACTGCTTCTCATGGTAGTGGCTATTCTTTGGGCTTCGATGATCTTGTAATTGGTCTATTTGAGAAAGATGGTGATGCCCTACTTTGTGGGGTTTTATTCAAAAAATAATATGCTGCGAACCCGACGCAGTTCTTTGGATCGGGAGGGGGAAATATGCAAGCTACTATAACTCTAGACGCAAATGAAGTAATAATGGAGACAGAATTTACAGTTTATTACTCCACTAAAAATATTGTGCCAATTCCTAAAATTATTGATGCCTTGAAATCAATTGAGAGCATACTACACAAGACTCCTAAATTTGTAGAAGCAGCTTATCCTGGTATCAAGGTTTATGACTCACAAGTGTTTATCAATCACTTGGAAAGTGGTAGTCTAGATATTAAAGTTATTCTACGTCAGGTATTAGGTGATGCAAAATACGAACGTGGTGAAAAGTTGGTAGATGATGCTAAGCAGCTAATTAAAGATGTGGTTTCGGATAGCAAAACTATGAATAATATTGTTATTTTTAGCATGGGTGCCATTGTGGCAACAGGTTTTAATTATGCAATTGCTACCAAAAATTCTTCCCAACCTACACCAGCTCCAGTAACAATTATTAATAATGGCATCATGAATGGCTCTGGAACAATGATTTTATCACCAGAAGAAACGCAAAATATTTTGGAAAAGTTACCTCAAAAGCAGGTTGCAAAAGATGCAGTCAATTTTGCCAAACCTACCAAGGATGATCCTAGCTCTAGTATTGATCTTCAAGATGATAGCCACATAAAACAAGTTTCGTTTGATTCAAAATATGTTAATCAGGTGCCAGAGCACTACGAGCCACCCGAGCAAGAGCAAAAAGAAGAATTACTGAAAAACCAAGATGTCTACATCTATGCTAGTGACAGGGATAAAACCAACTCAGGATGGGCAGGAATAGTCCCTGAGCTCTTTGAAGCTCGCGTTAACTTTGATTTAGCAGACACAATTAATCCCGATAAATTACATGGAAAAAGAAAAATTAAAGCTAATATTCTTGTGCATAGTAAATTTAATAAAACAAAACGTAGTTATATTCCTTCAAAAGTTACAATTTTAGAAATTGTATGATCTAGATTGCATAGCAAAAACCCACCCTGCGTGGGTTTTCTTTTATACAAAACCAACAATAAAGATATATATTTAATATACCTTTTAAACTACTCTTAAAATCCACATTTCACCTACTTTTAATTATGATTACACTCATAAGTCTACTAGTAGCCAACGTTATAGCAATGGTCGCAACTGTAGTGTTCTTCAATAGAAAGTAAGTAACTATTAAAAATCCAACCCACCCAGTGTGGGTTTTATTTTGTCTATTAAAACATAAAAAAATTAGAACATTAAAATAATATTAGCAAACTTATTGACTACTAATATTAGTATGCTAATATTTATCTCGTAAGCAATAAAAAAGCCCACTACTTTCGACGGCATGGGCTTATTTACTCAACGAGGTAATTATGAATCAAACCGCATCACATAGTCAAACGCCTAAGTTTGATAACAACAAAAGTCAAACGACTGAAATTTTACGCCGTGAACCATCACACGAAGAAATGCACGGCAAGACAGCTAACATTTTTAGCAATATCTGCGCCTTTCTTTTGCTGTTTGTCCTTTTCTTTGGAATGGCTTGTATTGCTATAAGCCAAGCAGAGAAAGAGTCTGCACAACAAGTAGAAGTGATGGTTCAAATTGCGGAGGGTAAGTAAATGGATAACCTTCGAGATAAATTTGCTATGGCTGCAATGCAAGGTCTTATTTCAGATGGTTGGATGAAAGACCAAGAAAACATTGCGACGCATGCTTATCGCCAAGCAGATCTAATGATTGCTGAGCGTGAGAAAGAAAGCGATGTTGTTGTTATGTCTGGTTCCGCATTCCGAGAGCTTCGCGCTGATCTTATTGATTGTAAAAGCCAATTAAAAGCTATCTATGAGGCAAGCAAATGAACGCATTTACTCAAGTGCCAAGCGCACAACTCATTGAAAAAATGAGCAATGATGAATACCACGCTCGTGAAGAATTTAGCTCAAGCCAGTTAAAAGACATGCTTCGTTCAGGTGCTCACTTCTATTCAAATAATATTTTGAAAGAATCGCAAAAAGAAGCTTCAACAGCTATGAGTTTCGGCACTCTGGTTCACACAATGTTTTTAGAGCCTGAACAGTTTGAGCATGAGTTTGCTATTGCACCCAAGTTCAATCGTCGCTCTAAAGAAGGTAAAGCAGAAGTAGAAGCTTGGGAAATTACCAATGCAGGGAAATTACCAGTAACAGATGAAGATG
Source organism: Acinetobacter faecalis (assembly GCF_034187745.1). NCBI lineage: Bacteria > Pseudomonadati > Pseudomonadota > Gammaproteobacteria > Moraxellales > Moraxellaceae > Acinetobacter > Acinetobacter faecalis. The sequence continues at coordinate 199,100 of NZ_JAXHPF010000003.1, forward strand.
TTGCTCATGCTCAACGTATAGCTGAAAACTTAAAAACTTTAAGTTCTTACGCTGATATGCAGAACGATTACGGCATGGCAGAGGCAAGTATATTCTTTGTTGATCCTATTTTTGGTTTGAATTTGCGTATTCGTCCAGATTGGCATATTGCCCCGTGTAAAAAATTTCCAAATGGTTTGATCTTGGATCTAAAGACTACAACAGATGCACGTCCTCATGCGTTTTCTAAAAAATGTAGCGACTTTGGTTATGACCTATCTGCATCTATGTACCGTGAAGGCTTTCAAGAATATTACCAAACAGAAGAAAAACCACCGTTCATTTTATTGGTTGCTGAAAGCTCTGCCCCATTCAACGTTAAGCAGTACAAAGCATCGGACTTATTTTTAAGTGTAGGTGATGCACGTTACAACAAATCAAAAGCACTACTTGCTGAATCCCTGCTGATCGATGAGTGGGATGGCTACTCAACAGATTTAGAAGAAATCTTCTTACCGTCATACATGACAAAACAAGCTTTAGAAAACGATTTTAATTAATTAAATTTTAGGAATATTTATTATGAACGCTCAAACTCAAAACATGCCTGCTCAAAGCCCTGCTAAAGCTTTCCAAGTGTACATGAACAAGTACAAATCACAGCTTGAAATGGCTTTGCCGAAACATTTAACAGTAGATCGCATGATGCGTCTTTCTTTGACTGCATTTAGTCAAAACCCCAACCTGCAAAAGTGTTCTTCTAACTCTATTTTTTCAAGCATTATTATTGCATCTCAACTTGGTTTAGAACCTGGTGTAAATGGTCAAGGTTATTTAGTTCCTTACAATGGCACATGTACTTTTATTCCTGGTTGGAAAGGTCTTGTTGATCTAGCACAGCGAGGCGGTCGTGCCTCTGTGTGGACAGGTGCAGTCTATGAAGGTGACGAGTTTGATTACATGCTCGGTGATGCGCCTTACTGCCGTCATAAACCTTGCGGTGAATTCGATAACGATAAACTAACTCACGTTTACGCTATTGGCCGTGTTAAAGATTCTGAAATGCCGATTATTGAAGTGTGGCCAGTTAAAAAAGTACACGCTCACTTTGTTAAAACTGTAGTTAAAGGATTACAGCCTAATCATTACTCGAAAAAACATTTTGAAGCATACGCTCGTAAAGTCGCACTACTTCAAGTTCTTAAATACATGCCCCAGTCAATCGAATTATCGAATGCAATGGATGTTTCACACGCTCAAGAATCAGGCAAGGGTGTAACAATCGATGGTGACTTTGTGAATGTAGACAACAGCAACGAAGATCAAAATAGCCAATATTCAACACAAAATGAGGCTCAAAATATTGAGCATGAACAGCAACCTACTCAACACGTTCAAGAACAAGAAATTGAATATGCACCGTCATTCGAGCAGATCAAGCGTGGAGTTTTAACAGCTAAATCTCCTGCACATCTTGATGTGATGGAAGAGCAAGCAATGGATCATGCTGATAAAGATGAGCGCAAACAATTAATGCAACTTATCAAAGCTCAAGGTCAAAAGTTTCAAAGTGCTGCGGAGGTAGCTACTGCAAAAAAGCCTGAACCTCAACACCAGGAAGCGCCTCCAGTCGAAGCTGAACAACCAAAAAAACCGACATCTACTGAAATTCGTAAAGAATATTTAGACCAGATTGAAAGCATGAATAACGTAAAAGATTTGGAAACAATTATTCCCTGGATTGATGGTCATGAAGTTTTGACCACGGCGCACAAAACTTATTTAGTAAATTCGATTAAAAATAAAATTGAAGACATTAATAAAGCAAGTGCTGTGCAGGAAACAAAATCAGTTCATGCCGTTGATGATATTAAAAGCCAAGCAGTAGCGAATGGTTTGAAAATTCAAATCACTGATTCACCTACTATCGATCAATTAACAGTGGTAGCTCAAACCATTCGTGATAGCAAAGAAAAGCTTACTGTTGATCATATGAGCGATGTTCTACAAGTTTACGGCGCACGCAAAACCTTTTTAGAAAATCAACAAGACATGTTCGCAGATGTTCAAAAACCGTGGATTGATTCAGCAATTGAACGTATCGAAAATGCACGTAATCAAGACGATATCAATGCCGAATATATCGATCCAATGTACGAAGAACAATCCGACAAAGACAAGCAACGCTTAAACATTGCAGCACAAAAACGTGAAGCTGAGATTTTAGGTTAATAGATAAACCGTGGCTGTACTCTCATACAGCCACTATTGAAAATATAGAAAGGTAGTGTGATGGATATTCAAAAGAACATTGCTGTAGCGAATTTGGTTATTGATGAGCTTCATAAAGATAAGCCGTTTGTTTTGAAGTTGGATATTGAACAACGTAAGCATTTTATATTGGTTTTAGGTGATGCAAAAATTGATTTTAAGATCATCCATCACGCTAATGGATGTGACATTTTAATAGAAGAATCTATTGTGCATCCGCTTTATGCAGTTATGGCTAACTATATCGCTAAGCATGAAAAGCCTAAAAATGACATTGATGATTTCATTGCCAGTGGTGAGTTTGATAAGGCTTTTAAAAATGTTTTCGGGTTACCTGGAGATGTGGTTAAAAGCTTGAAGGAGGTTAGTTGATATGGCTTGTCTAATTAAAGTTTCAGAATTTATCAAGCGTGTGTATGGTGAAGATGGTACACCTCCTTTTCCTCAAACAATCACACGTAATTGTCGCAAAGGGTTACTGCCTGCTGTACAAAAAGGTAAATTATGGTACATAGATTGGCACACTTATCAGAGTCAAACTGGTGATGACCTAGTTGATAGAGTCTTACAGGGTTAAATATGGCAAGAACACGAGATGCAGGCAATAAGGATTTGCCTGCGAATCTTTACAGGGATAATGGAAAGTCTTGGCGCTATCGACACCCAATCACAGGTAAATTTTTTGCCATGGGTACTGATAAGCAAAAGGCATTTCAAGCTGCACGAAAGTTAAATTCTATGTTGATACAAGAAGAAAGCTTGGTTGATAAGGTGCTTGGAACAAATATCTCGTTTAAAGATTTTGCAGAACAGTACATGTCTGAAAAAAGACGTAAAGATGGTCGTGAAATCTCAGTTAATACTCGGCAAACATACCAGATACAACTAAATCGATTGTACGAAATTTGGGGTGGTAAGAATATTGATTCAATCACACTCAAAATGGTCAATGAATGCCTTGATTCTCTCACGCCATCAAATGCTAAATCAGTACGTAGTTTGTTGTGCAATATTTTTGATGTGGCTGTAGCTAAAGGTATTTGCCCTGATAATCCTGCACGTATCACATTAAAACGTCATGTACCAAAGCAACGTAGACGCCATACAGTTGAGGGTTTGCAAATCATTCGAGAGCATTCACCATCGTGGTTGCAAAATGCAATTGATCTTGCCCTGCTCACAGCTCAACGTCGCTCAGATATCGTAAAGCTGAGATGGTCTGATATACGTGATGGCTATATTTATATTGCTCAGCAAAAAACCACCGATGACCCAATAGATGATTTTGAAGTAATGCAAGGAGCTGGTTACGTCAGAATTAAAATTGATACTGAGCTGCAAAAAGTTCTAGATCGATGCAAGACAGATCGTGTGCTTAGTCCATTTGTAATCCATCAAAAGCCACGGCGCAAGGTTAAGAATGACAAAAAAGAACATTACACTCAGATTTTACCTATGTACTTATCTGAAGAATATATTCGTGTAGTGCAGTCGTGCAATCCGTACCCTGAGTTAAAAGGACGCCAATTACCAACCTTTCACGAAATACGTGCGCTTGCTATTTTCTTACACAAGAAATCAGGCAAAAGTGCTCAAGCATTGGCAGGTCATAGCACTGCAAAAATGACAGCACACTACGAAGCTGGTCATGAAATTATGTGGAACGATGTAGACGTTGGAATCACTTTACCATTTTCAAATTTAGGTTAATTTCTTTCACAAAATGCATTACTAAGCTATTGTTTTCTAAAGGCTCGAAAGGCTCTTTTTGCTCATTAAAAAACTATCAAAATTAGCCTTTAATCTCTTATTAATCAGTAATTTATCTCTATTTAAATAACTATCATTTTGATAATTCGGATAATAGAAATCCATTTTCCAACGTGTTTTAGGTGGAGGAAAACTGCCTAACATAAGCAGTTTCCCATTTTTTGGCAAAAATGGCGCTAAAGGATGCGTTTCAATTTCAAAATCAATATTCTGCATTTTATGAAATTATTGTCTTAAATAAGCTTAGCCCTATATTAAAAGCTTTTACGAACTTTATCTGCGACTTCTTTTGCCCAAATTTGATAAATTTCTTTACTTGGATGAAAGCCATCATATGCCATGGTCAAGTTTAGATGTTGATATTTAGCAATATCGTATTCAATCCACTCTAAATTAGATGTTTTTTCTACAAATTTTGAAAGAGCTTCATTCATTTTTTTTGAATATTGACCAAATAACCAGCCTAGTGGATTAGGTAAAGCTGGAAATAAGTTCATTGGTGGCACACCTGCTGCAATTATTAAACTTGGTTGAAATTTATTTTGAATAAGTTTGTATAATTTTTCTTGTTTTTTAATCCACACATCAGCAGACATTAACTTAGTCACATCATTCACACCTACAGATGTCAGCACAATATCATATTGTTGATTTGGTAATTCTTCTGTTGCACGAATAATTTGTGATGTTCCATCGCCCGATTTTGCATGAAGTTTCCATGTAATTTCATAATCATTTTGAAGCTCGGACAGTACTCCACCAAGTAAAGCATCTTCTTGAACTTCAACGCCAACACCTGCCGCAGCAGAATCTCCTAAAATTAGAATAGAAAGCTTCTTACCTTGCCCTATCGTTCCATCACGCAAACCTTCAGGCTCAGGTAATCTAGGTGTGTTTTTCTTTACATTTTTACCTTGAATAATAAGAGCAGGAATTAAAGCAATAGTGGCAGCTTTTAAAAACATAATGAGATCTTTGTCTAAGTTTTTATATGTAAAATTATATGCTGAAATGAAATTTTCAACATTGACTAAACTGCCAATATATTAGAATAAATAATTGATTATTCTTATGCATTTTTTGAAAAATGGTATGATTTAAAAATTAAAAATCCCGCTATAAAGCAGGATTTTTAATTTAGAAGTACTGTTATTTTATAAGTTTTAATTCCAACGATTCACACGCTTAAAAGTGCCAATATCATTAAAGCGCACACCAACTTCTCTCATCACTTTATGTGCTGTTTTAGATGTCATTTGACGCACATAAAACGGTTCTTTTACAACAAAATGGTGAATTGCATGCGTAGAACCAAAATTGCAGCAAAATAATTGAAATGGCATTAACCACCAAGGGTTCAACACTTGAGTTTGCTTAATGACATCACGCGGGTCAATATCGCCATAATAATGCATATTTGAACTAATAAATTGCAGACTAAATGAGCGAATAAAATTTGGAATAACCCAAACAACAGCCAAGAAGTTAATAACAGGCATTGCTTTAACTAAACCTGTAGACCATGTAATAGATTGACCTAAAAGTGGTGCAATGCCATTAGCTACGTGATAAATCACAAAAATATACCACAAGCCATAATAAATAAAACTTAAAGGGAAAAACCCTGTTAGCTGAGAAATTAATGCAGATTTACGTTCATTTTCAGGTTGTTTTTCAATAAACAACTTAATCATTTTATACATTTGAAATGGGCGTAAATAAACAGTCATTAATTGGTCACTAATAACTAAAATACGTTTAATCCCCCATGGCATGCCATTACTAATGCCACGTTCTTCTAAGTCGTACTCTGAACCTGAATATTTATGATGATTCAAATGTAAAGTTCTACGTGCCCACGGACTAATTGTATTTGGACGTGCAAGCCATACCAAAGCCAACATTAAATGATGTGCCCATGGCTTTTTCTTAAAATACATATAATGAATTAAATCATGTTCTAATTCATGTGTTAAAGATGCGAAAATTGCGATTAAAGGAATACATGCCCATACAGGTAAAATATCGTAAGCATATCCAAGAGCACATAAAATCATACCTGCAAGCGCAACAAATAAGATGCTTGCACCAATAAAATTTTGATGTTTAAGAATAGGAAAACGCTGACGTAAATCGTCTCCTGCTTGAGTCACAACAGATCGGACTTTTGAAATTTTTTGTTGATCTGTCATTTCTGAAGAAAAAGACATATGGGTGAACCTTAAATTAATGAACAATTGTACATTAAAGTATTTTAATAAAAATGGAACTTCTTTTAATCAAAACAGCATTCATTTGATTATCTTTTCATCACATTGATTTTAAATTAGTTTATTTACTCTAAATTTTAATTTTTAGTAAATTTAAATCTTTTAGTTGTGAGTTCTTGTGTGAATTGTGATGCAAATAATTTCAATAACTGTAATACATTTTCGATAGAGCCTAAAATTTATATAAATGAAAAAATTTGTATAAAGGCACAATATGACATATAAAAAAAATGTCCCTCTCTGGTTTTTAGCGATTCTAACGCTGAGTGGTACATTGGCAATGCATATTTTTGTGCCTGTTTTACCCTTAGTTGGTCAATATTTTCATGCAGATCTTCATCAAGTACAGCTCACTTTAAGTATTTATATTTTAGGTCTTGCACTCGGGCAACTTATTTATGGGCCTGTAGCAGACACAATTGGTCGTAGGCCTGTTCTTATTTTTGGCATGATTTTATATACCTTAGCGGGTTTAAGTGCAATTTTTGCCACTAACTTATATATGCTAATTATTATGCGCTTTTTACAAGCATTAGGTGGATGCACAGGACTTTTATTGGGTAGAACTATTGTTAGAGATACATCTACAGGTATAGAAACCACAAAACGTTTATCTTTAATGAATATGATGGTGATGTTTGGCCCAGGTTTAGCACCAATTTTAGGTGGATTTCTTGCATCTTTTTCAGGATGGAAAAGTATTTTTGTGCTTTTATCTATACTTGGCTTAGTAAATTTAATTTTAGTTTGTATTTTTGTTCAGGACACACCACAGAAAAATAGCAATAAATCCTCTATTAGAAAGGTCTTTATTGATTATCGTAAATTAGTTATTTCCCCTAAATTTTTAGGTTATACCTTAGGTGGAAGTTTAGCGACTACAGCTTTTTACGGTTTTTTAGGTGTATCTTCGTATATTGTTTTGCACCAGTTACATGGCACTATTCATGATGTAGGTGTGTATTTAGCATTGATTATGGTTGGTATTTGGTTAGGTACTTTCACCTCAACTCGGCTCGTTTCACGCATTACTTTAAATAAAATGATTTTTTTAGGAAGTAGTTTTAGTCTATTTTTTGCTTTTTTATTATTTATTTTTACATTTGTAGATTACTTAACGCCGTATAGCATTATGGTTCCAGTTATTGGTTTTTGTTTTGGTGTGGGTTTAACTTCTACCGCAGCGCTAACAAATGCTTTAAATGTAAACCCTCAAATTGCAGGTTCAGCATCGGGTTTATATGGCTTTACACAAATGGCAGTTGGTGCAATTTGTACTTCTTTAAGTGCTATCGGTAATAATCCTGCATTTTCAGCAGCGTTAATTTTACTTATAGCTAGTATTATTTCTACAATTTGTTTTTTAATTTCCAAATATGCGGAAGCTTAAAAAGAGGCTTTCGCCCCTTTTATCTCATATTTAAAATTTTCAACTGATGAAAATTTAACTTAATTTATTCACTAGCTTTAATGGTAATACTTTCATTGCCAGCCCAATAGGCAACCATGGCCATTTCGGAACATATGCTTTAATGGGTTCTTTTTCTATTTCTAAGGCAAGTAAACGTGAACCTGTTTTTTCATCCACTTCAAAAGGCAACTTTTTAGCACCTTCATTAATTTCTGTTCGAATATAACCAGGGAAAATAGTCGTCACTTTAATAGCTGTATTTAAAAATTCTGCGCGAATGCCTTCTGCTAGAGCAGCTATCCCTGCTTTACTCGCCCCATAAGCTGTTAAATGTTTTGGCATTCCACGAATTGCACTCATAGATGAAATAACAACTAAATGCCCAGTTTTTTGTGCACGGAAAATTTCAATAGCAGCTTCACATTGTGCAAGTGCAGAAATAAAATTGGTTTCAACAGTCGCACGGTTAATGTCAAAATGACCTTTACCAATCCTACGACCATCTCCAATACCCGCATTTACAATAACACGATCAATATGTCCAAGTTCTTGTTTAAAAGCTTGGAACACTTCAAAAACTTGATCATAATTCGTCACATCTAAAACTTTCGTTGCAACTTGAATGCCAAATTGAGTTTCTAATTCTTGTTTTAATGCATCTAAACGCTCTAAACGTCGTGCACAAATGGCTAAGTTATATCCTTTTTTTGCAAATTCGCGTGCCATTCCTGCACCAATTCCTGAACTTGCGCCTGTTATTAAAATTGTTTTTATCATGGCAATCTTTTATCCCTCTATCTTTATTACACCCAAGTGAGTAGTTGAGCATCTACAGTTTTTAAATATTGATGTTCATTTAAACTTAAAAGTTGGGGTTCATTACCGACCAAACGTAGCGTTGTAATGCTTGTATTCGCAATTGCCCATGTGAGCGCAAACGTTTTTTCTACAGATAATCCCAATAAATTGCCGATTAAAGTAGAAATAACGCCACCTGAAGTATAAACCACAGCATATCTTGGCTTTTGTTCCATTAATTCATTGCATAGTTGTTGAAATGCACCACCCACTCTATTTTGAAACTCAATCCAAGATTCATCATAATCGTGATGTTCATTTCCCGTCCAACGCTTCACGGCATGACCAAAAACTTCAGATAAAAATTTATGAGAATCTCCCGAAGTTGCAAAACTCTGTTTTAAAACTTCAGGATTTGAAAAATTTGCATCATATTTTTCAAAAACTTGCTGATGATTAAACTCATTCCATGCACTATTTATTTCAATATCTGCTGCTGAAAAGTATTCATCTAAAGAAATTCTTGCAGTTTGTAGGTGTCTTTGCATCGAACCAGAAACCACATAAGGCTCTTCTTTAAGTATTTTATCTAAATATTGACCCAGCACTTTTGCTTGCATTTCTCCATTTGGAGAAAGCTTGTCGTAGTTTTCTGTACCAAAAGAGGCTTGCCCGTGGCGAATAAGATAGATTGTCGTCATTTAGGCATCAACTCTTTAAATTTAGCGATATATTTTTGTGCAATATCATTGGCTTCAATTTTCTGTAAACCAATCAGTTTTAATGCGCGAATATGTAAGGCATGAATAACAATCCAAAAATCTTTAAATGCAGGATTGTTGGTTTGCTTATGGTAATAGCGATAATAAATTTGTTGTGCAATCACAGCTAAGCGGAATATCCCGAACACCTCGTAGAATGTCCAGTTATCTGTTTTTAAGCCTGTTTTATTTAAGTAATATTCAACAACCTCAGCGCGTGTGAACATCCCTTTTAAATGTGTAGGCTGTCTGCGTGTTGCTTTAAAAATCGCATTGTCAGATTCTTCAACCCAATATGCCAAAGATGAGCCTAAATCCATAAGTGGATCGCCCAAAGTTGCCATTTCCCAGTCTAAAACACCAATAATTTTTGATGGATTTTCAGGATCTAAAATAACATTATCAAAACGCCAATCATTATGAATCACACAAGTTTTTGAATCACTTGGAACATGATCTTTCAACCATTGGCGTACATATTTAAACGATGGCACATTTAATGTTTTGGCTTTTTCATAGCGACTATCCCAACCATCAACTTGACGTTGGCAATAACCATCACCTTTACCTAATTTTTCTAATTCTGTTCCTTCATAAGGAACTTGGTGCAATTCAATTAATTTGTCGATGAAATTAGTGCAAAGTTCTCGAGTTTGAAGCTCATCAAAATTAATTTCTTTGGGTAAATTTGCACGAGGAATAATGCCTTCAATGCGTTTCATGACATAAAAGTCGCAACCTATGACAGATTCATCCTGACAAAGTAAAACCATTTCGGGTACGACAGGATAATATTCTGCAAGCGCGCGCTGTACATGATATTCACGTGACATATCATGTGCTGATTTTGCCTTAGTTCCTTTCGGTGGTCGACGTAGAATTAAATCGGCATTTTCATATTGAAGACGATATGTCCAATTGGAAGCGCCACCTGAATATTGAGTAACTTCTACCGGACCTGAAATATCCTCGCCATGTTCAATTAACCAATTCCCTACAGCGCGGTCATCAAGCTCTTCGCCATTTCGAACATTTCCACCAATATCAATTACCGACATCTTTAATTCCCAATACCCTAAAAATTAATATTTTTATTCATAATACGCTTTGTTATAGCATGATTTTTACTTAAAAGTCCGTCCAAAAACATACTATTTATCACGTATTATTTTTTAGAACGTGTGCTATATCCTTGCTTTGCAAGTTCAAGTTTTGCAATCATGCCTTTATGCACTTCATCTGGACCATCGGCTAAACGTAAAGATCTTGCTTGAGCAAAAAAGCCTGTAAGTGGCGTATCTTGCGAAACCCCCATACCGCCGTGAATTTGCATTGCCATATCTACAACTTTTTCTAAAACACTTGGTGCAACCACTTTAATGGCTGAAATTTCAGTAAGTGCAGCCATATTGCCTAAAGTATCCATTTTATAAGCAGCATATAAAGTTAAAAGACGCGCTTGATCAATAGCAACACGGGCTTCAGCAACACGTTCTAAATTACCACCAAGTTTTAAAATTTCTTTACCAAAAGCTGTACGATTCATTCCTCGATCAATCATCAATTCAAGTGATTTTTCAGCAGCACCAATACAACGCATACAATGATGAATACGACCAGGTCCTAAACGCCCTTGAGCAATTTCAAAACCTTGCCCTGCACCACCAATAAAGTTTTCTATAGGCACACGCACATGATCAAAACTCACTTCGCCGTGCCCATGCGGTGCATCATAATCTCCAAAAACAGGAAGCATACGTTCAATAGTTACACCTTTCGTATTGATAGGAACTAAAACCATTGAATGTTGATGATGACGGTCTTTGCTTGCATCTGGTGTATGCGCCATGAAAATAATAACTTTTGCATTGGGATCACCTAAACCTGAAGACCACCATTTACGACCATTTAATACAATGTCATTGCCTTCAATAACAGCCGTTGCTTGCATATTTGTTGCATCACTTGAAGCAACAGCAGGTTCTGTCATACAAAATACAGAACGAATTTCACCTGCCAAAAGTGGTTTTAACCATTGTTCTTTTTGTGCTTCTGAACCATAACGCCAAAGCACTTCCATATTTCCACTATCTGGTGCATTACAATTAAATACGATTGGCGCAAGTAAACTGCGACCCGAAATTTCGGCAATATGCGCATATTCTTGAACAGATAAACCTTGTCCTAATTCAGGGCAAGGTAAAAACATATTCCATAAATTTTGTTGTTTAGCTTTATTTTTTAAAGTTTCTAGTTGTGCTGGCCATTGCCATTTTTTCCAATCTCCACCTAAATTTTGACTATGAACTTCACGCCAAAACTCGGTTTCAATCGGTTCAATTTCATCTTTTATAAATTTTTTTGTTCTTTCTAAATAGTCTTTTGCGCGTGCCGAAAGTTCAAACATTGCAGCATCCTTTTAAATATGTAATTTAAATCCTTTACATACATTAGCGCGAAAATTACTATGAATAAAATGATTTGATTCAATACAACACTATGAATATTACGCATAATAAAAATATTATTGATTTATCACTCTTTCATAAAATAGATATCAATTTATATCCGCTATTTATTGCTATTTATGAACATAAAAATATTTCTAAAGCAGCTCAAATGTTGTGTATTAGCCAATCTGCCGCAAGTCATGCTTTGCAACGATTAAGACAACAACTCAATGATGATTTATTTGTACGAATAAGCAGTCAAATGCTTCCAACGCCGTTTGCAGAGCAAATTTATCCAACAATAAAAAATGCCCTTTCAGCAATTCAAAATATATCCGCTCAGAAAAAAGAGTTTGAACCACACATGGTTCAAAGCTTAAAAATTGCGATACATGATGAAATTGAACCGATGATTTTTCCAAAATTGGTTCAGCACTTTCAAAAACATAATTTAGATATTCAATTTTTGAGTAGTAAGTTAGATCGTAAAACTGTTCTAGCCGATCTTGCATCTCAGCAAATTGATTTTGTTATAGATTTAGAACGACATTTTGATGAAAAAATTCAATTCACGCCTTTAATGTCTGATCAATTCGTTGCATGTTCTCAACTTAATTTTGTTGATCAAGATATTTATTTGAAATCCCCTCATATTGGTGTTTCTTCACGGCGTACAGGCATGTTGGTTGAAGATATTTATCTATCTAAAAAGCAATTTTCTAGACAAGTTTTTTTGCGCTGTCAAAATTATTCAACTGCATTACAAATTTTAGAACAATATCCACATGCTATTTTAACTATGCCTAAGAATGTACTCGCGAATTTACAGGTTTCTAAAAAGCTTAATATTTTTGATGTACCTGTTTACATACCTAAATTGGTTATGGGAATGTATTGGCATAAAGATTTAAGTGAAAATAATAGACATAAGTTTTTAAGAAAAGAGATAAATTTTATTTTTACTTAGGCTATTTTTAAATATTTAAATTGCATATAAAAAATCGAGCACTTAGGCTCGATTTTTCAATCAATTAATAACTTAATTAAAGTAAATCTAGAATTACTTTTACTGGATCCTCACTATTTCCAGATAAAAGCTTTTTATGCATCGTAATATTTTGCATGACTTGAATTTGAGCTGTTTCTTCATTCATTAATTTTTCAATTTCTGCTGCCAAGTATTCAGGCGTAGCATCATCTTGAATTAATTCCTTAATAATTCTCTTCCCTGCAATAATATTAGGCAGTGAATAATATGGAATTTTAATTAACATTTTTGCAATAACATAAGTCAACCAGTTCAATTTATAGAACGTCACCATGGGTCTATGTAATAGCATCGCCTCTAATGTCGCTGTGCCAGAAGCTAAAGCAATGATATTTGAGGCATTCATCACCTGCCGACCAATTTTAGATTCTTTGTGATTATTCTCTAAAAGTTTCACATGATCTGTAAAATTGGTTGGATATTTTTCTAACAAAGCTTCAATTTGCTGTTTTCGTGCATCATTAATTGCTGGAATAAGAAATGTATATTCAGGATGCTTTTGATTCACAATTTGCGCTGCATCTAAAACCAACGGTCCAAGACGTTCAATTTCACCACGGCGGCTTCCTGGTAAAAGTGCGATATGCTTTTGGCTAATATCTAAATCAAGTTCTTCTTTAGCAAGATTTAATGGATTTTCTAAAGGCAATTGGCTTGCTAAAGGATGCCCCACAAAAGCGGCAGGAACATCAAATTTTTGATAAAAACCTTTTTCAAATGGAAATAAACAAAGAACTAAATCAATTGATTTTTTTATGCCATGTACACGCCCTTGACGCCAAGCCCATACAGATGGACTGACATATTGAACGGTTTTAATCGGTAAATTCTTTTGTTTTATTTTTTTTGATAAGCGTAAATTAAAGTCAGGCGCATCAATACCAATAAAAATATCAACAGGATTATTCGTCCATTTTTCAACTAAACCATCACGTACAGCAAAAAGTTTTTTAATGTCTTTCAGGACTTCCACAATCCCCATAACAGATAAAATATCCATGGGGTAATCGCTTTTGAAACCTTCGGCAATCATTTGTGGACCACCAATGCCCTCAAATTCCGCATCTATTCCCTGCTCACGAAAACTACGAATCAATTTAGCACCAAGCGTATCACCTGACACTTCTCCAACTACGATTCCAATTTTTAGCTTTCGATTTTGCAATTCTAATCCCTTTAAGTACACGATTATTTTCTTAATTTTAGCATAAGCAGTTTCATTTAATGAATTAAGTCATAAATTCATATTTTTAATAACCAATTGCAAACAATTATCATTAACATTTACTTACATATAAACAATCTTTTTTTACAAAGTGTAAATTTTAGAACCATATTATAACGAGAATCATTATCGATAAGTTTTATTATGAATAAGCCTTTTCATACCCCTTTCAAATTATCAGTAATTTGTTTAGCTATATTCTCTGTGCAATCAAGTTTTGCCATTGAAGATGTGCAATTAAAAACAATAAAACTTCAAGCTGTGAATGATCAATCTGAACTTAATTCAGAAACGTCTAAAAAATATATTATCAATAAATCGAAAAGTGCTTCCAAATTAAATTTATCTATCAAAGAAACACCTCAAACTGTAAATACAGTGACACAACAACAAATTAAAGATTTTAATCTGACAAATTCACGCGACATCTTAGCATCTGCACCTGGCGTAAATGTCGCCAGCCAAGAAACTAATAGAACAACATATCGAGCACGCGGTTTTGACATTAGTAATTTTCAAATTGATGGCAGTAATATGCCTCTCACAGGTTCCGACTATCAAAATGGTGATGTAGATGCTTTACTTTATGACCGCATAGATGTTGTGAAAGGCGCAAATGGGTTAACTTCATCTACAGGGAATCCATCTGCAACAGTGAACTACATTCGTAAACGCCCTACTGCTGAATTCCAAGCAAACGGTGCTCTAAGTTATGGTTCTTGGGACAATGTGCGAGCGGAAGCAGATGTTTCTGGTAGTTTAGATGAAAATCAGCATGTTCGTGCTCGTGTAATGGCTGCACAAGAAGCTGGCAACTCATATTTAGACAATTATGAAAAAGAAAAAACCATTGCTGGGGTGATTCTAGAAGCAGACCTAACAGATAAAACTTTATTAACATTAGGTTATAACTACCAAAAAGACCGACCTAATGGTAATAACTGGGGCGCATTGCCCATGCTCGATAAAGATGGACAAATGTTGAGTTATCCTCGAAGTTACAATCCAATGCCTGACTGGGTGCATTGGGATGTTGAACGTCAAAATACTTTTGTCGAGTTAAAACATAACTTTAATGATGATTGGTCATTGCAGACAAGCTACAACTATAATCAACAAAAAGAAAATGGTGCCCTACTTTATTTTACTGGCGTGCCTGATGCAGATGGTAAAGGTGTAAGTGAATACCCATCTTTATTTGAAGAAACCAATAAAAATCATAATATTGATCTAAGTTTGCTAGGTAAATATCCTTTATTCGGACAAATACATGAGTTAATGCTAGGTGCAAACTGGACTCAAAACAAAGTTTCACAACAATCTTTTTATATTGCAGGAAAAAGTACACCAATTGACAATTGGAATGACTATCAAAATAGCTCATACCCTGATTTTATTTTTGATTATGATAGTCCTGCTAATCAAGCGAATTACACACAAGAACAAAAACGAGCTTATGCTGCTACTCGTTTACATTTTGGTGAAAAGTTAAAAATACTTTTAGGAGGCAACTACACCAAAGCAACTTCAAAGGGTCAAAATTACGGTAATTCAACAAATTTTGATAATTCAAAATTTTTACCTTATGCAGGTATTACTTATGAATTCAACCCAACTTACACTGCCTACGCAAGTTACAGCACTATTTATAAGCCAACAGCATTACTAGGCTTAGATAAGAAAACGCTTGATCCAATGGATGGAAAATCTTATGAAATTGGTGTGAAAGGTTCATGGTTTGATGATCAACTCATCGTATCGAGCGCGATCTTCCGCAATGAGTTCAATAAATTCCCTATTTATGCCAAATGGGATCAAGCAAGCTTATACGATCAACAAGATATCAAATCTATTGGTTATGAATTTAATATTGCAGGTCAAGTCACAGATAATCTGAACATTTCAGCAGGTTATGTACAGCAAAATATGAAAGATAAGGCAACGAATCAAGATACTCGCACATTCGTTCCTGAACGCACGTTTAACATCATGACAGCCTATTCCATTCCACAAATTCCTCAGCTTAAAATCGGTGCAAATTTATCTTGGCAAGATAAGACAACACAATCTAGCAGCAGTAATTTAAAACAAAATAGTTACGCATTATTAGATTTAATGGCGAGCTATGACATTAATAATAATTTGAGTATTCAAGCAAATGTTAAAAATGTGACCAATGAAAAATACTTGAATACGCTAGAATACGGTCAAGCATATTACGGTGCGCCAACAAATTACAATTTGGCTGTTCGCTTTAAATATTAATCACTCTCTAAAAGCTGAGTCATTCAACTCAGCTTTTTTATGCTTAGGAAAATTCAGATGATGCAACAAAAGTATGGGGACGCTTTAAGTATTTTATATCGGTTTTTCTTGGCTTTTATCGTGGGTTATTTATGCGCAAACTACTTTGCTTTAAATCTTAGCTTATTGTTTCAATTTACTATGGCAAATGCTGAAGCCATTTATTTAGCAGCATTTATTTCAATCTTCTTTTTTATAGCATTTGTTATTTATAGTTTTATTATTCAATCACTTAAAAATCTCACAACTTTAAGCTTTATCACCTTTTCTTCGTTATTTGTGTTGAGCAAAATTTTAGGATAAACCATGAAAAATTCTGCTCGTCAATCAATGGCATGGTTACATTCTTGGGTCGGTCTTTTACTTGGCTGGTTTTTATTTAGTATTTTTTTAACAGGTTCTTTAACCTATTACCGCCATGAAATTAATTTATGGAGTCAGCCAGAACTTGCCAACATTCAAGTCAAACAAGAAACCGCTATTAATAGCGCCCTAAACTATTTTGAAAAACATGCATCAAATGCTAAAAGCTGGTATTTACAAGTTGCCAATGAAAATAGTCCTGTAAATAAAATCTATTGGCAAACAAAAGAAGGAGAATTTAACAGTAAAGTTCTTGAGCCAAATACAGCAAAAGAACTAGAAATTTCAAACAACCAAGCTGGTGAGTTTCTATATTTATTTCATTTTCAACTGTATGGTATGCCTATATTAACTGCTCGATTCATTGTAAGCATTGCTGCATTTATCATGCTGATTTGTTTAATTTCAGGAATTATTACGCATAAAAAAATATTTACAGATTTCTTTACGCTTCGCACATTCAAAGGTCAAAGATCCTATTTAGATTTTCATAATGTAAGCGGTGTAATTGCATTACCATTTTTTCTAACTATTACTTTTACGGGACTGGCAATTTTATTTTATTTATATTTTCCAATGGGTATACAAAAAACATATCCCTCTAATAATTTTCAGTTTTTTGAAGAAATACGAAATGTTCAAACTATAGAAACCACAAATATTCAAAATGCTAAAATGATGAATTCTGTACAAATGCAAAAACTTGTACAAAGCCATATGGGCAATATTCCTATAAATATTATAACGATTAAAAACCCAAACACATCACAAGCTATTGCGGCATTTAATGCTTTAGAAGACCATACCATTACCCAAAATGTGGCTCAAACAACTTTCAATGCAACAACTAGTGAAATTTTACCATCCACGAAAAATCAAAGTGCTGTAGCAAAATTGAGTGCTGGTGTTTATGGCATTCACATGATGACTTTCGCTCAGCCCTTTTTACGCATTGCTTTATTTTTTTCAGGAATTTTAGGTTGTGCAATGATTGCTTCAGGGCTTTTACTTTGGAGCTTAAAACGCCAACTACAAAAGTCAAAAAAACAGTTCCATTTCGGACACTATTTGGTCGATAGATTAAATATGACTGCACTCTTAGGTTTAAGTATTTCAATTCTTAGCTTTTTAAGTGCTTACAGAATTAATCCGATGTGGAATTTAAACATTTCGGAAAGCTTTTTATTTTTTAGTACATGGTGCTTATGTTTATTCATTTCATTTTTTATACCTAAACAACTTCTATGGAAATCATTTTTAAAAGTATTTATTACATTCGGATTTTCTTTAATTATTCTAGATCTAGTATATCTGTATCACTACTTAATTATCACACCATATTTTAACGATTGGAAAATCCTAAGATTAGACCTTTTTGTTTTAATTTTTACATTTTTAGCCATTTTCTTACATCAAAAGTTAGAACCAATTCAAACTAAAGCACACGAAAAGTTAAAGAATAAAATATCGAAAAGCAAAATAGATATAGGATATTCAGAATGACGTATATTTTATTGTTTTTAAGTGTATTTTTTATTTCATTATCTGCTCTTGGCTTTTTCTATTCAAGTGAAAAAGCTCGTCAGGAAACCTTAAAAAGTAACCTAAAAGTATTGGCTATTTATCCTAAAGCGACAAAATTTTTTTCTAGCCTATTCATCGTTTTTTCATTTTCACTATTAGCATATATGTATGGCTATTCAATTACTTTTCTTAGCATTTGGATTCTTTGTACCCCAATTTTCTTATTCGTTATATTTCTAAAGAACAATTTAAGTCCTCAACCACATAAACATAGAAGCAAAAACAATTAAACTCTTTAGCAATTTTTTGCATAAGTAAATCTATAATCAAGACAACAGCTTATCTTTGAAAGTCATAAGATATGCACGTTTTTTCATAATTGGCATTTTTTTCATGGCTGGTCCAATAGAGTTTATTTTAGCGGGTGTTTTAGTTGGTTTCTGCGTAGGCGTAACTGGTGTAGGTGGTGGTTCTCTCATGACACCTATTCTAATTAGCTTATTCCGCATTGAACCTCATATTGCAATTGGTACAGACCTTCTTTATGCCGCTATTTCTAAATTTTGTGGCTCATTCGTTCATGCTAAAAAAATGAATATTGTGTGGCCAATTGTCATTTGGCTAGCTGTCGGTAGTATTCCCGCATCATTTGCAACACATTGGATTTTAGATAACTATTTAAGCCAATCGACACACTATAAAGCCGTACTTACCATGGTCTTAGGCTTTATGTTGACGTTGACTGGTATTTCAATTGTATTCCGTACAAAAATTGAAGCCTTTTTCAATCGCTATCGCAAAGATGAACAAGAAGACCATAGTGCAGATTTATCACGTTCGAATATTGCATTACAGGCCAAAAATAAACGTGCGCTTATTGTAATTATGGGTGTGGTACTTGGTGTATTTGTTACCCTATCTTCAGTTGGTGCAGGTGCTTTCGGTATTATGGCTTTAGTCCTCATGTTTCCGAATTTACCAATGATTCGCATTATTGGTTCAGACGTTGTACATGCAGTATTACTGACACTTGTTGCTGGTTTAGGCTATATGAGCTCAGGTAATGTCGACTTTAATTTATTAATGTGGCTACTTGTAGGTTCAATTCCAGCAATTGTAGTCGGTACTTTGCTTAGTTCACGTTTACCAGAAAAAATTATTCGTAAAGTGTTAGGTTTAACGCTTATGGTGATTGGTATTAACTTTATGCTCAATCCTGTAAAAGCAAAACCTGTTGAAAAACCAACATCTGTAATGGTTATGAATGTTGAAAAAAATCAACTTGGTTAATTTAAATTACGGATTCATCACTTTTTTTTCAAATGAGTATTCGTCTTTTTTATAACAAAGATGCATAGCATTCATGTTATATTCAGACTATTAAACAATCTTTTGTATGACCAAACCAGTGACGGCAATGAATACACTACAGTCAAATCCTATTACACAGCCAGATATCGACGACGTGAATATTGAAAGTTTTCAACCACTCGTAACTCCAGCACAATTAAAAACAGAATTACCTTTGACTGAAACTGCTTATCAAACAGTACTTCATGGTCGTGAGACAATTCGTAATATTTTAGATGGTCAAGACAAACGACTATTTGTCGTTATTGGTCCTTGTTCTATTCATGACCCTGTTGCTGCGCATGAATATGCAGATCGTTTAAAAGTTTTAAGTGAAAAAGTAAAAGATACTTTATATATTGTTATGCGTGTTTATTTTGAAAAACCACGTACAACTGTAGGTTGGAAAGGTCTAATCAATGACCCAGATATGAACGATTCTTTCAACATTGAAAAAGGTCTTCGTTTAGGTCGTAAACTACTTGTTGAATTAAACGAAAAAGGTTTGCCTTGTGCAACTGAAGCACTCGATCCAAACTCACCACAGTATTATCAAGATCTAATTTCTTGGTCTGCAATTGGCGCACGTACAACAGAAAGCCAAACACACCGTGAAATGTCTTCAGGCTTATCTTCACCTGTTGGCTTTAAAAATGGTACAGATGGTGGTTTAACTGTTGCAACAAATGCAATGCAATCTGTTAAGCATAGCCATAGCTTCCTTGGCTTAAATGAACATGGTCAAGTTTCTGTGATTCGCACAAGCGGTAACCCTTATGCACACGTTGTTTTACGTGGTGGTAATGGCAAACCTAACTACGATGCTGGCTCTGTAGCAGATGCTGAAGCGGCTTTAGCGAAAGCAAAAGTAAGCAGTAAAATTATGATTGATGCTAGCCATGCTAACTCAAACAAAGACCCATACTTACAACCTCTTGTTCTTAAAAATTTAACAGAACAAATTTTAGATGGTAACAAATCTATTGTAGGTATTATGGTTGAAAGTCACTTGAAAGGCGGTCGTCAAGACATTCCAGAAAATCTATGTGACCTAGAATATGGCAAGTCTGTTACAGATGGCTGTATCGATTGGGAAACTACAGAAAATACACTATTAGAGATGGATGCGGCATTAAAAGCTGTTTTACCAAATCGCTAATTTGTAGAAATGTAAAAAAACGCCATCATTATGATGGCGTTTTGCTTTATAGTATGGCGTATAAATCACCATATAGAAGCAAGAAAGTATGAATGATATTGAAAATAAATTATGTGAAATTTCAAATTTTCAGTTTATTCATGATCACTTATTTAGTTCTGGCCAACCGTCAAAAGAACAACTTCAAGCCATTAAAGAATATGGCATTACATCTGTTATCAATTTAGCTTTAACAGATGCAGACCCTCATTTAGATCAAGAAGATCGTATTTGCTTAGAATTGGGCTTAAATTATTTTCATATTCCCTTACTTTGGGATACACCTTCAGACGATCAGTGTCTTTTTATTTTAGATTTAATTGATCATCTTGTTCAAAAACAAATGGTTTGGATTCACTGTGCTAAAAACTATCGTGTTGCTAGTTTAATGTATTTATATCGTCAATATTATATGAATATTGATATGCCAACAGCACAAGAAGAATTTCACAAAATTTGGGAACCAAATGAAACTTGGACAGGTCTCATTCATGCCGTTGCCCTACAACTCCAAGGTCGTAAAGCAACGCAAGATTTACAACAAGAACTTGCTCATTCAGATCATTTAGAATGAGTAATTAACACAGTTGCTGTAGATAAAATTCCTTCTTGACGCCCTGTAAACCCGAGTGTTTCTGTTGTTGTTGCTTTAATACTAATTTGAGTAACATCAACATTTAAAACATTGGCAATACTTTGACGCATTTCTAAATTATGTTTTGCCAACTTTGGACGTTCACATGCAACGGTAATATCTGCATTATTTAGGGTATATCCTTTATCTAAAACCAATTGATATACATGCTTTAAAAGTACTTTACTATCTGCACCTTTAAAATTTGGATCGGTGTCTGGAAAATGCTGACCAATATCGCCCAAAGCCAAAGCCCCCAATAAAGCATCGCATAATGCATGCAACACAACATCACCATCTGAATGTGCTTTTAAGCCCTGTGTATGAGGAATTTGAATGCCTGCAAGGGTAACAAAATCACCTGCTTCAAATGCGTGGACATCAAGTCCTTGTCCAATTCGAATCTGTGCGACCACATCCAGCTCCTTAATAAATAAATCATCGAAATCTTGTATTCATGCTTTCTATTTCGATATAGTAAGCATATAAGTGAATTAAAGTATAAGCGATCATGCTGTCGAAAACAGACATTAATCTTTTAAAATATTTAGGCTCAGTATTTGTTTTGGGATGTGTTTATTCATCTTCTGTATTTGCACAAGGTTTAAATTGCACAAATAATAATGATCCAGCTTTAAAAACAATATGTTCTGCAAAATTTTCTAAAGAACTAAATTTATTTAAAGAAAGCACATTAACCACAAATTTAGTTACAGACGCACCTTTACGCTTAATTCAAGATACGGAAAAACTTTGGCTTCAGCAGTTAAAGCAATGCAAAAGTTTTAATTGTTATAAACAGCAATTTGATTCTCGTATTGAGCAATTGAATTTTTATACTTCAATGAATCAGAGTTTAACGCAGCATTATTTAAAATATGAAAATGGCGATATTTCTTCAGCACCTGTTCATTTACAAATTCATCAATTAAATAAAGATAATATTAAAGTTGAAGGTATTGCCTATCGCAACCCGAATAATAAGCTAGATAAACAAACTATTCCTTTTTTAGCTTATTCTACAACCGAAACTAAAACTGAAATTATTAATAATGAAAGTGACTGTAAATACGAGTTTAATTATACAAAAGCTTATTTAATGGTGAAAACTGAACAAAAAAACTGCGACAGATTCTCTGGTGTTTATCGCCTTTATGATTAATTTTATTAAAAAATAAAATATAAAATGATTGGCAAACTCAAGGCAGCAACAACAGTTTGAATACTAATAATGCTCGCCATTAAACGACTATCACCACCCAATACCTTTGTTAGTATATAAGCAGATGATGCTGTAGGTAATGCAAAAAATAAAACAATAATTTGAGTTTCTAACTTTGGAATATTAAACATATAACATAATGCAAATGCCAGACTTGGCATAATAAACATACGCGCCAAAGTATTTAATGTAATTGGAAATAAATCTCGGCTTAAACCTTTAAACTGTAATGCCGCGCCTACACACATTAAACCTAATGGTAAACTGCATAATGCCAACTGCTTTAAAAAGCCTTCAAAACCAACCCAAAGCGTTAAACCTGAAATATTAAATAAACCACCAACTATGCACCCCATAATTAATGGATTTTTAAATAATGAAATAACAACATTTAAAGGTTTCATTTGATCTGCACTAGTTAAAGCCAATACAGAAAAAATATTCACAATAGGAATGCAAAATACTAAAATAATTGCAAAAAGTGTCATCCCTTTTTGCTGAAATAGTGATGCTACAACAGCTAAACCAATATATGTATTAAAACGTAAAATACTTTGTACATAAACGCCAAAACGTTCAGGTGATGTTTTATTGAATGCTTTAATTGAATAAAGAACAGTTAATGCAATCGCAAATGCAGCGCCAACAACAAGCATAATTTGATGAATTGCATTCGCATTAATTTCTGCAAATGCTAAATTTAAAAATAACATTGCAGGGAAAAAAATGTAGTAATTTACTTTTTCTGCACCTTTCCAAAATGACTCTTCTACAAATATTTTTTTCTTGAGTACATACCCCATTGCAATAAGCGCAATGAGTGGGAATAAAGATACAAAAATAAGTAAAGACATAAAATTCAATGCTTTTTCATTCTATTAAGATGAAAGTGTATATCAAAAATCACTTAATTTATCTAATTATGATTTTTTAATCATATAAAAATATTCAACATAAAATTGCATATTTACTGAACTTTATAATAAAAATAAAGCCTATGTTAGCAAGAACACAGGCTTTTATTGATATTGCTTTAGAAGTCTTGAAAGACCAATAAAGCACTTCATATTTTATACAGGATGTTTAGCAGCAATAATTTGGCTTACCATTGCTGCTGTTACCGCAGATAATGTCCAACCTAAATGTCCATGACCAGTGTTATAGAACACACGCTCACGTTTGCCTTCACGTACTACAGGCATCATATTTGGCATCATTGGACGTAAACCCGACCAAGGTACGGCATGTTCTGTAGACACATCAAAGTTACGATTTACCCAATCTACCAAAGGCTGAATTCGGTCTGCGCGAATATCACGGTTATATCCATTATATTCCGCAGTTCCTGCAATACGGAAACGATCTTCGCCTAAACGAGAAGTCACAATTTTTGCACTTTCATCTAATAAGCTTACCCAAGGTGCATTTTCCACACTCTTAGCATCGTTTAAATTTACCGTAATTGAGTAGCCTTTTACTGGATAAATATTGACACGATCACCCAACATATCTGCAAGTTGATAACTACCAACACCACCACAAACCAATACTGCATCAGCATTTAAAGAAACAGATTCTAAATCCTCATCGTTCATATTTTCATCACTTTTACTATAAATGACTTCAACACGATCTGCATGATGTTTTACATCTATTACATTGGTACCAAATAAATATTTAACACCATTTCGTTCCGTAACTTTTGCTAAACCTGTTGTGAATCTATGAATATCACCTGTCGCATCACCTGGACAGTAGAAACCGCCGTAGTAATCACCTTTTAATGTTGGCTCAATTTCCTTAATTTCTTGATTCGTTACACCGTGGCGTTCCAAACCTGCTTTACACAGCATATCATTTACTTTAATCGCGACATCATAATCATATTTATTATGATAGAAATGCAAAATTCCGCGTTTTTCTAAATTGAAATCGATTTTTTCTTCATCTGCAATTTCAAATAAACGCTTACGTGCAAGCAAAGCCAAACGTACTGTTTCATGCGTATTCGCTTCATAATGAGGAATATTAGCCATGAATTCGAATAGCCAACTGTATTTATGTAAGCTAAAAGATGGATTGAGCAAAAGTGGAGCCGATTTTTGCGACATCCATTTTATGCCTTTTAAAATGGTAGATTTCTGATTCCAAACTTCAGCATTACACGCTGAAAGCTGACCACCATTTGCAAATGACGTTTCCATTGCAGGATATAAATGTCGATCTAAAACAGTAACTTGATAACCAAGTTGTGAAAGTTCATAGGCCGATGTAACACCCGTAATACCAGCACCAATTACAATAATATGTGGCATAAGCACTCCTTTGGACGCTCTGTTCCTTGTGTATGCCCCATCTGTCATTTGTACCTGAGAGCTTCGATTCAGCATTTAAATAAATGATAAACCTTCCCCTTCGGTGAGTGCCTTTATATGCACTTCTCTCCAGATTTTTTGATTATTACAGTCCTTTTGCCTGAGAGTTTCCTGGGGTGTTGCTCCTTCGGCGAGCACGTCAATGTGCTTCTCTCCTGCAATAATCTATTATGTTATTTACGAGCAATTCTTATACCAATTTAAAATTTAAATTATTTTAATTTCTAAGATGTCTAATTTACGCTCAAACCAAGCTTATAGATTAAACAATACAAATTCAATAGCCCACTATTGAACTATTGTTACAACTTAAGTCGATAGTTTAAGACGTTTAATGTATTTTATAGATACAAAAAAAGCCCTGTTATAGGGCTTTTAGTTTCAGTTCTTTTATTTATGCGTATGAATAGACATCACAATTCCCATACTTGCAAGCAAGCTTACAACCGCTGTACCACCATAACTTAGTAGCGGCAATGGATCACCTGTTACAGGTAAAATTCCACTCACCATTCCAGAATTTAAAAATACAAAGAAAAAGAATGTTAGACCTATTGCACCCGCCATCAATCTTCCAAAATTATCGTAGCTATTCATACTGATATATAAACAACGGAAAATAATTGCTGCGTACAAACTAAATAGTAAAAACACACCAATAAAACCAAATTCTTCTGAATAGGTCGACAAAATAAAGTCTGTATGATGTTCTGGTAAATAACCTAAATGTGACTGTGTACCTTCAAGAAAACCTTTACCTAGTAAACCACCCGATCCAATTGCAATTTTAGATTGAATAATATTCCAACCTGCACCTAATGCATCTGCTTCAGGATCAAAAAGCGTCACAATACGTTTCTTTTGATATTCTTGAAGCACAAACATCCAAATTAAAGGCATTGTCACTGCAAATGCTGTGATTGCTCCACCAATTAATCGCCATGACATTCCGCTTAAAAACAGGACAAAAATACCCGGAATAATCAAACCAATATTTAAGTCTGGCTGTAATAGCACCAATACAAATGGCACCAACATAATAATAAGAGCAATAACAATATGTATAAATTTTGGTGGGAACGAGCGCTTTGCAAAATACCAAGCCATCATTAGTGGCATTGCAAATTTCATAACCTCACTTGGTTGCATACTTCCAATGCCGGGCAAAGTAATCCAACGTTTTGCACCTAAACGAGTTTCACCAATCACAAATATCAGTAACAGCATAAATATACCAAACAGATATAAATATGGACTTACAGCTTGGTAAACTTTTGGCGGAACTTGGGCACACAAAAACATAATAATGAAGCCACTACCAAAGCTAATCGCTTGTCTGAGTAGCATTCCAGAATCTGCGGCTGTTGCACTATAAACAACCATTAAACCCAAAGCAGCATTTAAAATTAAGAAGCACAATAACCACGGATCTAAATGTAATTTAGTCCATCTTGATGATTTTTCATTTATGCTTCTGCCGTCACGTAAAGCATGACGTAAAAAACGATACTGTTGCGATGGTATCATTGATATGCAATTATTTTAAAACTGAATGAACTGATTATATGGGCAATACTGATTGCTGTGAATCAGTATTAACAATCTAATGATTAATAATTGTTTTCATTATTCTATTTTTTAACTTTGTGACTGCAAAATCAGCGAAGCAAGCAGTAAATCATCAGGATATGTGATTTTAATATTGTCTGCGCGCCCTTGCACAACCTGTACTTCATGACCTGCGTATTCCAAAGCACTCGCTTCATCTGTAATAACAATGTTATGTGCTAATGCTTTTTCAATCGCACTCTTTAGCATTCCCAGACGTGCAATTTGTGGGGTTTGAGCTTGCCATAAATAATCACGACTTACAGTTTTTTCAATTTTAGGCTGATCAGCGACATACTTAAGCGTATCACGAACCTGAATAGCTAAAATTGCGTTCGTATTTTTTAAGATTGCTGTTTCAACCAATTGAATTAAAGATGATGAACTTACACATGGACGAGCAGCATCATGCACAAAAACCCAATCATCTTCAGAAGCAATTTCAAGTAAATATTGAAGCGCATTTAATACGGAATGAACGCGCTCTTGACCACCTAAACAAAAATGTGCTTTTTCTTTATTACTAAGCGGTAAATTTTTCGCAATATTATCTTGCTGACCAATTGCCAATACATAACCTGTTAAAGGCAATATATTTAAGCGTGCAATAGTATGCTCAAGAACAGTTTTATCTAATATGGTTTGATATTGCTTTAATTCTGTTTTAGAAAAACGACTGCCTGAACCTGCGGCAGGAATAATAGCCCATAGCTTATTCGGTTGGAGGCAATTCATCTGATTCATTAGTTTTTAAATCTGAATTTTGGTATGGATTTACATACAAAGGCTTATATTGCGTACTGATTGTACTCATTTGAATAAACGTTTCATGAGGTTTAATTAAACCTAAATCTAAACGTGCATGCTCTTCAATGGCTTCAACACCATTTTTCAAGTCATAAACTTCAGCAGCTAAAATTCGATTTCGTTCTTTTAGTTCAGCATTTATTTCGCGTTGTTGTTCTATTTTTTGCGTTAATTTCTGATGGTCTAATGCACCACCTTCACTAAAATAGTATGCATACTGAAACCCCGCAATCAAAATGATTGCGAGGCCCAATAACACTTTACTCGAAATTGAGTCGAATAAACGTAGTATTAACATAGAATGCTTAGTTTAAACCTTTAAACTCAGCTTTACCGCGATACGCAGCATTAGTCAATTCTTCGATACGAAGTAATTGGTTATATTTCGCTACACGGTCAGAACGGCAAAGTGAACCAGTCTTGATTTGACCAGCACCTGTACCTACTGCTAAATCAGCAATAGTTGAATCTTCAGTTTCACCTGAACGGTGTGAAATAACTGTAGAGTAACCATTTTCTTTAGCAAGGTAGATCGCATCTAAAGTTTCAGTCAACGTACCAATTTGATTGTATTTGATTAAGATAGAGTTACCTACTTTCTCATTAATACCACGTTGTAAAATCTTAGGATTTGTAACGAATAAATCATCACCAACCAATTGAATTTTGTCGCCAAGGATTGAAGTTAGGTAAGACCAACCTTCCCAATCAGACTCATCCAAACCATCTTCAATAGAGATAATCGGGTATTGGTTTACAAGACCAGCAAGGTAGTCAGAGAATTGGTTGCTTGTGAATGCTTTGTTGCCTTCACCTGCAAGAATGTACTGACCATCTTTGTAGAATTCTGAAGATGCACAGTCAAGCGCAAGCATAATGTCAGAACCAGCTTTGTAGCCAGTTTGACCAATTGCTTCAAGAATTACAGTAATTGCTTCTTCGTTAGAACGAAGGTTTGGTGCGAAACCACCTTCATCACCAACTGCAGTGTTTAAACCTTTTTTGTTTAAAACTGATTTTAAAGAATGGAAGATTTCAGCGCCTGCGCGTAAAGCTTCAGAGAATGAGTTAAAGCCAACCGGCTCAATCATAAACTCTTGAATATCAACGTTATTATCTGCATGTGAACCACCATTGATGATGTTCATCATTGGTACAGGCATAGTCAAAATTGAGTTATTGCGAAGGTTAGCAATATATTGGAACAAAGGAATTTTTTGTTCTTCAGCAGCAGCACGTGCAGCAGCTAAAGAAACTGCTAAAGTCGCGTTAGCACCTAATTTTTCTTTGTTTTCAGTACCGTCTAAAGCAATCATCGTGTTATCGATGTCTTTTTGCTCAAATACAGACTTACCAACTAAAGCATCACGAATTAAAGTGTTTACGTTGTTAACCGCAGTTTTAACACCTTTACCTAAGTAACGCGCTTTATCGCCATCACGAAGTTCTAAAGCTTCACGAGAACCAGTTGAAGCACCAGATGGTGCACATGCACGGCCAACCACGCCAGATGCTAAGATTACGTCAGCTTCGATGGTTGGGTTACCACGAGAGTCCAAAATTTCACGTGCACGAATATCAACGATTTGACTCATGAACAATTCCTCTGTTGATTAATAACAAGATGCTTTAGAAGGCATCATTATGTAGCTAATTAATGAGTATCTAGCTTTTTAAAGCCTTTTACCAAGGTATCTAATTCTTTAAGCTGAGCTAAGAATGGTTCAAGTTGCGACATACGTAACGCACATGGACCATCACACTTCGCTTTTTCAGGATCTGGATGAGCTTCTAAGAACAAACCTGCTAAACCTGTTGCCATACCCGCACGCGCAAGCGTAGTAATTTGAGCACGACGACCACCCGCAGAATCTTCACGACCACCCGGAGTTTGAAGTGCATGTGTTACATCAAAGAACACAGGTACATTCATCTCTTTCATATGATCGAAGCCAAGCATATCTACAACAAGATTGTTATAACCAAATGCCGAACCACGTTCACATAAAATTAGTTTGTCATTACCAGCTTCTAAACATTTATTTAGAATATGGCGCATTTCATGAGGTGCTAAAAACTGAGCTTTCTTAATGTTAATGATCGCTTGAGTTTTTGCCATCGCTTCAACCAAATCGGTTTGGCGACTAAGGAATGCAGGAAGTTGGATAATATCGGCAACTTCCGCAACAGGTGCAGCTTGGTAGGGTTCATGTACATCTGTAATGATAGGTACATTGAAGTGTTTTTTAATGTCAGCTAACCACTCGATGCCTTTTTCTAAGCCTGGGCCACGAAAAGAGTTCAAGCTTGAACGATTGGCTTTATCAAAGCTTGCTTTGAACACGTAAGGAATACCTAATCGTGTACAAATATCGACATAAGTCTCAGCAATTTCAAAAGCTAAGTCTTTAGACTCAAGTACGTTCATTCCACCAAATAATACAAATGGTAAATGGTTCGCCATTTGAATATCGCCAAGACTTACAATTTCTTGTGGTTTTAATGCTGACATTTAAACTTCCCTAGTCTGATCCTAAAACCCTATTATTTTGCTTTTTTGTATTGCTGTTTAGCAGCATCAATAAAGCTTGCAAATAATGGATGTCCATCACGTGGCGAACTTGTAAATTCCGGGTGGAATTGTACAGCGATAAACCAAGGATGTGCAGGAATTTCAACAGTTTCTACTAAACGTTGGATTGGTGAATAACCAGAAATCTTCATACCCTTTTCTTCAAGTGCAGGAATAAAACGGTTGTTCATTTCGTAACGGTGACGATGACGCTCTACAATTTCTTCAGAACCGTAAACTTCAGCAGTTTTCGTACCTGCAACCAATTCAGATTTTTGAGCACCAAGACGCATTGTACCGCCAAGATCAGAATCTGCGCTACGTTGCTGAACTTCACCACGTTCATCTAACCATTCTGTAATTAAGCCAATTAATGGTGACTTAGTAGAACGGTTAAATTCTGTAGAAGTTGCATCTGTAATACCTGCAACATTACGTGCATATTCAATTACAGCCAATTGCATACCTAAACAAATACCTAAGAACGGTACTTTGTTTTCGCGAGCAAATTGGATTGCTTTCATTTTGCCTTCAGTACCGCGCTCACCAAAGCCGCCAGGTACTAAAATTGCGTCAGCATCTTTCAACACTTCTGCAACATCTTGGCTTTCTAATTCTTCAGCATTTACGTAGTCAATTTGAACTTTAACGCGGTTTTTAACGCCAGCATGTAAAAGTGCTTCGTTCACAGATTTATAAGCATCTGGAAGTTCTACATATTTACCCACCATTGCAACACGCACTGTGTATTCAGGGTTAAGTAGCGCTTCTACAACGTTATCCCAATCTGAAAGATCAGCTTCAGGTAAATCGTTATAGCCAAAACGTTCGCAAATTAAATCATCAACATTTTGTTCGTAGAACGTACGTGGAATTTGATAAATTGAGCGAGCATCTTTACAAACAACTACTGCA
This sequence comes from Acinetobacter faecalis, assembly GCF_034187745.1. NCBI lineage: Bacteria > Pseudomonadati > Pseudomonadota > Gammaproteobacteria > Moraxellales > Moraxellaceae > Acinetobacter > Acinetobacter faecalis. The sequence goes on from NZ_JAXHPF010000003.1 coordinate 229,955, forward strand.
CGTGCTTCTACGTTCGTAAATAGTGCAATTTTACGTGTTGTATCAGCATCAACGTCATATTCTGTACGGCAGATCAAGATGTCTGGCTGAATACCAATAGAAAGCAATTCTTTAACAGAATGCTGAGTTGGTTTTGTTTTAAGTTCTGCTGCAGATTTAATGTATGGAAGCAATGTTAAGTGCATTAACATCGTACGCTTGTGACCAAGCTCAACCATTAATTGACGTACAGATTCCATAAATGGAAGTGATTCGATATCACCAACTGTTCCGCCAATTTCTACAATTGCAACGTCGTAACCTTCGCCAGCGCGAAGTACACGTTCTTTAATATTATCCGTAATATGTGGAATAACTTGAACTGTTCCACCTAGGTAATCGCCACGGCGTTCTTTGTTCAATACGTCTTGATATACACGACCAGATGTAAAGTTGTTTAACTTTGTCATCTTAGCACGACGTAAGAAACGCTCGTAATAACCCAAGTCTAAATCAGTTTCAGCACCATCCTCTGTGACAAAAACTTCACCATGTTGGAATGGGCTCATTGTCCCTGGATCGACATTAATGTATGGATCCATTTTGACCATGGTTACTTTTAAACCACGAGCTTCTAAAAGTGCAGCAACTGAAGCAGCTGAAATACCTTTACCTAGTGATGATACAACACCACCAGTAACGAAAATAAAATGGGTCATTGGATTTCTCATACAAACGAGCCTAAATCGGCTTACAATGTTGCATGATTTTACTTTACCTTGTACCCATAAAGCAAAGTCATTCCGCATCTATTCTTCGATCACTCGACAATTGATCATTTTATAGTCGTTTTTAAGTTTATGTCATTCCAATCATTTATAGGATTTTCATATTTTAATTTACTGTTATAATAATGAAATCCATTCAAGCCACTATTTTTACTATTATGAATAAAAAACTTTTAATTTGTGCGGCAATTGCTACAGGCTTATTATTAACTGCGTGTGTAAAAAAAGAAGCACCGAAAGATGAAGAGCAAAATGATGTTGCAACATCTGAGCCAGTAAATCTTCAACCGCTTGAAAAGCCTGATCAAGAAACATCTCAAGCTGTTTCAGAACCTGTTCAAATTGAACGTATTGAAACAGAAAACACAACAACTGAAATTCGTCGTTCTGTTCAAGATGCTGAGCAAACTCTAGCTACAGAAACTGAAACACCAAAAGTTGAAGCTCAACCAAAAGCAAACCGTAGCGCAAACTCTGAATCTGAAGATGAAGCAGTTCAAGCTGCAATTGCAGCCGCAATGCCTGCTCTAGAGAACTAAGTTGTAATTTTGTAATACATACTTATTTCATAATAAAAAACCAGCATATGCTGGTTTTTTATTATCTCAATGAAACTAAGCTATTCAATATAGATAAAAATTTCTTGCTTAAAACGAAGTTATTTCATGCTTTTCATACGTTTTCCCATAAGTTCAGCCAAAGCCTCCAAACCACTCTTTGGACGAATCATTACTTCAAAATCAACAATTTTTCCATGTTCATTAAACTGAATCATGTCAATGCCTTTTAATTTTTTCTCGCCAATATTTGCTGAAAACTCAAGTACGACATTCGCTCCATCTTCACTTAAAAACTCTCGATGATAAGTAAAATTTTCAAACACTTGAATCACATTACTCAAAATAAAAAATACAACCTGCTTACCTGAATATGGACTGTAAGCCACAGCCGATCTAAACACGACATCGTCGTCTAGCAACTCATTTAAAATAGACATATCACGTGTTTCTAACATTTCATGCCAACGTAAAATTGCTGTTTTTGTCATTTGAATTGTCATATAAATTCCTTTTTATTATGAACTTTAATATCGAATTTTGGAGGGATTCCATTACAGATAAACCCCTCCATTTTTAAATAGACATAAATATTCTATTCGTACATTTAAATTTTTGCAGCTAGTTCAGCACCTTGACGAATTGCACGTTTTGCATCTAACTCACCAGCTTCTTTAGCACCACCAATTAAATGAACGTTCTTACCTAAGCTTTCAAGTTGTTCATACATTGCCGTATAAGATTCTTGCCCCGCACAAATCACGATATTATCCACCTCTAAAAAAGTTGGATGATCATTCACAGTAATATGTAATCCACGTTCATCAATTTTGTTGTAACTTACACCCGCAATCATTTTCACATTACGATGTTTTAGTCCTGTACGATGAATCCAACCTGTGGTTTTTCCTAAGCCACCACCAACAGAACTTGCTTTACGTTGCAATAAATATATTTCACGTGGCGATTCTTCTACTTTCGCTGTTTTTAAACCACCTACATTTGAATAAGTCGTATCAATTCCCCATTCATCATAAAATTTTTCAGGGTTTAAACTACCACTATCACCTTCATGTGAAAGATATTCTGCTGTATCGAAACCAATACCTCCGGCACCAATAACAGCCACGCGCTTACCTACTTCTTTTTTATTTTTCAAAACATCTATATACGAAAGTACTTTAGGACTTTCTATACCTTCAATATCAAGCTTACGTGGTGTTACGCCTGTAGCAACAACTATTTCATCGTAATTTGAGTTTGCAAGTTCATTAAAAGTCGCAGAATGATGAAGCTTTAGAGTGATGTTTGGTTGCAATTCAATTTTACGTTTGAAATAACGTAATGTTTCATAGAACTCTTCTTTACCCGGAATAGTCTTAGCAATATTAAATTGACCTCCAATTTGGTTCGATGCTTCTAATATTGTCACCTTATGACCACGATCGGCTGCATAAGTTGCAAAACTTAAACCCGCAGGCCCCGCACCAACCACTGCAATATTTTTAGCTTGGCTAACATCTTTAAAAATAAGTTCAGTTTCAAAACACGCTCTTGGATTTACCAAACAAGAAGCAACTTTCATTGAAAAAATATGATCTAAACACGCTTGGTTACAGCCAATACAGGTATTAATTTCATCACTTCTACCTTGTTTTGCTTTCTCCATAAAAAATGGATCTGCAAGCATAGGACGTGCCATTGAAATCATATCTGCATGACCCGAAGCTAAAATATACTCTGCCATTTCAGGCGTATTAATACGGTTTGAGGTAATAAGCGGAACTTTAACCTCACCTTTAAGTTTTTCTGTTACCCAGGTAAATGCTGCACGTGGAACTTTCGTTGCAATAGTTGGAATTCGAGCTTCATGCCAACCAATACCCGTGTTAATAATGGTTGCACCTGCTTTTTCTATTTGTTTTGCAAGATATACAACTTCTTCAAATGTTGAACCACCTTCCACTAAATCCAACATAGAAAGACGATAAATAATAATGAAATTTTCACCTACTTCTTCACGTGTCCGTTTTACAATTTCAATAGGAAAACGAATGCGATTTTTATAGCTACCGCCCCATTCATCATCTCTGTGATTTGTACGAGCGGCAATAAACTCATTAATTAAATAACCTTCAGAGCCCATAATTTCTACGCCATCATAACCTGCGTATTGTGCTAATTTGGCGCAATTCACAAAGTCTGCAATAGTTTGATTTACTTCCGCAGATTTTAAAGCATGAGGCTTTGCAGGATTAATAGGTGCTTGAATTGCAGATGGTGCGACATTATCTGCCTGATATGAATATCGACCTGTATGCAATATTTGCATGGCAATTTTACCGCCAGCCTCATGAACGGCTGTCGTAATGACTTTATGTTTTTCTGCTTCTGCTGTTGTATCTAATTTTGAGCCACCCGCAAATGTAACACCTGCATCGTTAGGTGAAATTCCGCCCGTTACAATTAAAGCCACGCCACCTTTTGCACGTTCTGCATAAAATGCTGCCATACGGTCAAATCCCCCAGGTGCTTCTTCCAATCCTACATGCATAGAACCCATTAACACTCGATTTTTAAGCGTTGTAAAACCCAAATTTAAGGGTGCTAACATATTTGGAAAGTTTGACATATATACTCCTTGGCGAGCTTCATGCTGGCTATTTTTATGTTTAATGCAACTTGTTGCATACTTTTATATTCGAGATTTGATTTTTATGCAACATGTTGCATAATAAAACACATGAAAAATTACGCGTTGTAAACTTATGTCTTTAGCACATGTTTTACTCACTAGCCTCTTAGAAAAACCAAGTACGGGCATTGAACTTGCTCGACGCTTTGATCGTTCTATGGGTTTCTTTTGGAATGCAACGCATCAACAAATATACCGTGAATTAAATGCAATGCTCAAAAAAGGTTGGATTTCTACCCTTGAAGATTCTGACTATATGGGGCGCAGTAAAACCTATCAAGTAGAATTATTAGGTCGAACCGAACTTGCAGACTGGATGCTTAAGCATAGCGAGCCCGCACAACTACGCGAAGAGTTAATGGTTCGTTTACGTGCAGAAGCACAATTGGGTGGAAATACTGTATTATCAGAGCTTGAACAGCATTTAGTAATACATAAAGAAAAATTAGAAACCTATCAACAAATTTTTGCTAAAGATTTTGATCATACAAACAATGAAAGTCGCACCCTATATATACATAAAATGATTTTACAATTGGGCATAGACTTAGAGATTGGTTGGATAAAATGGCTTGAAGAAGTAATTCCTGAGCTTAAAAAATTTAATGATTAATTTTATTTAGCAGTTTTCATAATGCTCTAAAGCAGTTTCCAATAAAAGGATAATGTAATGCCTTATTACACTATGCAAGATAATGAAAAATTATATGTTCGTGAATTTGGGCAAGGTCAACCTGTATTGGTTTTATCTGGTTTAGGCATGCAAAGTTGGCAATGGTTGCCCTTTTTATACAATTTAAAAAATAAATATCACTTTATTATTCCAGATTGGCGCGGTTTTGGTCGTTCAAAAAATTGTGCTATCCCAAAGATTGATGCTATTTCAAGTCATTGGCAAGATTTAAGTACACTTATAGAAACTAAACAGCTTAAGCAATTTAAAGTTATCGGATATTCCATGGGTGCAACAACTGCCATGCATGGCATGAAATATGGCAACTTATCTCAACATTTACAAAGTTATTTACACATTGACCAAACACCCAAAATCTCTATAGATGAAACGTGGCAATATGGTTTGTACGGACAAAAACAACCTGAATTTAAAAGATTATTAAAGCAAATTTCTTCATTTTTGAATGATCATTCCTATTTACAGACCTTTGAAAGTTTAAGTTTAGAAAAGCGCCAAATGTTGTTAAAACTATGGTCAGAATTTATTGCCTTTCAATCGAGCAGTAAAATCAGCCCTTTTTTATTTAAACTTGCGCTTAATAAACCCAAACTTCAAAAATATGTTTTACCTATTCATCGTTTAGATTATTTAGCTTGGTATATAAATAACTATTTGTATCACAATGAAGATTATCGTCATGAAATTTCAAGTTTAAGTTGTCCGACTACATTTTTCAGTGGTGAGCAATCGACTTTATATCCTGTAGAAGGTCAAACTTTAATTGCACGAAGCGTAGAAAATTCACAGCAAATTATCTTCAAAAAATCAGGTCACACACCTCTTATAAGTGAACCTATAAAATTCACGAAAGAAATACATCAATTCTTAAAAGCAGATATTGGTCTTAAACTTTAAAAATAACTATTAAGATCTACATTAATTCGCTATATTTTTAATCTAAGTACATATAAAACAACATACTTTATTAACATGTTTCACCTATAGTGAATGGTATGAATACGCTAAGATTCACAACAATTTCACCTTTGCACAATATAAATTAAGGAAGAACTATGGCACAGTTTGCTGTCATTGGATTAGGCAGTTTTGGCGCAACAGTTGCAACAGAACTTGTTGGCTTAAAACATGATGTTATTGGCATTGATATTGAAAAAAAATATGTAGAAAACATTTCCGATGTGCTTACACACTCTGTTATTGCCGATGCAACCGATGAGCATGTTTTAGATGAACTCAATATTACCCAATGTGATGCTGTAGTGGTTGCAATTGGTGAAGACATTGAAGCCAGTATTTTATGTGTGTTACATCTTAAAAATTTAGGTGTAGAAAAAATTTGGGTAAAAGCAAAATCTAAAGCACATCACATGATTTTAACTCACTTAGGTATTTGTAAAATTATTCATCCTGAAGAAGATATGGGTGTTCGTGTAGCGCAAAGCCTGAGCTATCCAATGGTAAGCCGTTATATGGCGCTCAATGATGACCATTATTTGGTTAAAGTTGAAATTACAGAAAACTTAGCAGGTACACGCTTTCATAGCGTAATGGATCATGTTCCTGAAGTTCGTGCAATTTTGCATAAACGTGAACAAGAAATTATTTATAGCATTGACCCAAATTTAATTTTACAAGATGGCGATGTATTGGTTATTGAAGGCTCTATAGAACCTTTGCGTCGTTTATCTAAACACTTTACTGCAAAATAGGAATATTCCTATGAAGCAATTTCGTAATAAACAAAATAATACAGTTAATTTAAGCCCACCAAGTTTATTGGCACTAGGATTTCTAAGCTTTATTATTTTGGGAACTTTTCTATTAAAGCTTCCTTTTGCAAATCACGGCGATTTATCTTGGTTTAATGCCTTATTTACCGCAACTTCGGCAGTCACCATTACAGGACTTTCTGTAGTAAATGTAGGTGAAACTTATACCGTTTTTGGAAAAGTGATTATTATGATGCTTATTCAATGTGGCGGTTTAGGTTTTATGACCTTTGCCATATTGGCAGCGTTAAGTTTGTCTCCAAAAATTGGCTTAAAACAACAAGTTATGGCGCAAGACACTATTGGGCAAACCAGTTTATCTAAAGTGTCATTTACCATTAAAGGTGTACTGCTTTATTCATTATTTTTTGAAGCCATTGGCACGGTTATTTTAACCATCGCATGGATGGAAGATTACGACTTTGCTAAAGCTTTTTTCTACGCCGCATTTTATAGTGTTTCCGCTTTTAATAATGGTGGATTCTCTTTATTTCCCAATAGCTTAATGAGCTTCCACGACAAGTACTTTATTACCTTTACCATTAGTATGTTGTACATTATTGGCGGTATTGGCTTTGTAGTACTCATGGATATTAAACGTGCCAAACGTTGGAAAAAATTGTCTGCAAATAGCAAACTCATTATTTCAACTATTGCAGGTTTGAACTTAGTTGCATTTATTCTTTTATGGGCAATTGAAGCAAATAATCCATTAACTTTAGCACCAATGAGTATGGGCGATCAGGCTCTAAATGCTTGGTTCCATGCCACAGTTCCCCGCTCTTCAGGCTTTAACAGTTTAGAACTGAGTCATATGAGTGATGCTTCCACCCTTGTTACCATGATTTTAATGTTCATTGGTGGTGGTTCTTTAAGTACCGCGGGTGGTATTAAAGTTGGAACCTTTATTATTGTTGTGTTAAGTGTAATTACCTTTTTAAGGCGCTCTGAAGAACTTCGTATTTTTAATCACTCTGTAGCAAAAGCAACATCATTTAAAGCACTCGCTGTGGTTTCAATTACGGCAATTTTAATTTTTATGGGACTATTTAGCTTATTACTCTTAGAACCTAATCATCATTTTTTAGACTTACTTTTTGAAGCTGTTTCTGCTGCTTGTACGGTAGGTTTATCACGAGGGATTACAGGTGAATTGCAGCCTGCTAGTTTATTTATTTTAATGTTGCTCATGTTTGCAGGCAGGTTAGGTCCTTTAACCTTGGCATATTTAATTGCAACACCTAAGAAAAGTCGCATTAAACATCCTCAAACAGATATTCAAATTGGTTAATTTCCGCTAATTAAATCATTAAAAAGCCACTTATTTAAAGTGGCTTTTTTACATCTAAATTTTTAATTAATACCAATCGAGTAAAGACACACCTAAACCAACATAAGTTGCTTTGTGGTTATAGTCGATTAAGCTTTCACCATAACCATGAAACAATTGAAATTTACCACGCAAACGCCCGCTAATTGGGAAGTTCCAATCGAACTGAGCCGCACCACGTGAATCATCACCGCCTTTTAAGCTATGACGTAGCATCAAACTAAAATCTTGATCTTTATAACGATAAAATGCGGTTAAATCACCACGACCAATATAATTTTCAATATCTGGATTATTGTCATCCTCGGCATTTTCAGAAATTCTGAACCAAGGGCGAACAATCATTGCAAAGTTTTCTCGTTCAAAACCAACATTCACAATGACACGATTCCAACTACGTGACCAAGGATCTGAACGACCATTCGATTGATGGTTAAAAGTTAATCCCAATAAACGACCATTTAAACCAAACATTTCGTAATTTGTACGGAACATTAAACTCGCTTCAGGTTCGTAATTGGTTTCACGAAATGGACGAGATTCATCGCTGTTATACATTTGCCAACGAGATGATTGCGTATAACCCACCCATAAATCACCGTTATTGCCAAAAATACTTTCAAATGCTTTGGTTTTTAATGAAAGTTGATATTTCATTTCCGTTGAATCTAAAGGCATAGCTTCATCGGGACTAATTACATTTTGTGGATTACCGCTTGTAGGCTGTTCATGCTTCTTAGATGTCCAAAATGCGGGAAGAACATATACAGGCTGATATGCGCGAACTTGCCATGTACCAAGTTTACTTTCAGGTGAAAGCTCCCAACGGCTATCTAACAAAGATGTATTTGGAGTAAATGTTGCCGCTTCTACAGCAACAACATTGTTCTTAATTTTATCTGCGAAGCTATCTGTTTCAGAACTTAGTGAAAGTGCTGCTTCACGCTCTGAAACCAATGGCTGAACATCTGTAGTTGGAACTTTAAATAGCGCATCATAACAAGCGAGTCGATCTGCATTCGATTGTAATGCCACACATGCATCTGCACTTGCAGGCGAAATTTCACCTGCTGCATGAAGTTGCATCATAGAAGCAGATCCAAGTAAAACTGTACTTAAACCCAATACAACTGGCTTATTTTGAAATGGCATTTAAAGCTCCTCTTATAATTTTATTGGCTTAATTAACTTGCTTAATTTCAAAACCAAGTTCTTGCAATAATTCACGTTTTGCAATTGGCGCAACAACTGACTTAGAAGGCTTTTGCTGACGTAAATATACATCTGCAACACGTTTTAAGTCATCTAAATTCACAGCCAATAAACGCTCACGCAATTGCGCTCTAAATGCAGGTGTACGCGCATGTAATAATGAATAACATGCTGTAATTGCTTCACCCGCAGGAGAACCTGGTTTATCCATGCTTGCAATTAAGCCCAAAATCGCTTCTTCAAGCTGATGCGGTTGTTGTTCTGCATTAAACAACCAATCTACACTTGCTTCAAAGTCTTGGAATGTTTCAGCTAAACGTGGGTCACGGTAGCTATAGAAGCGGAATGAACATGCATTACCGTCATAGCTTGCACCACCACCATAAGCACCGCCTTTTTCACGAATAGCACTATGTAAGAAACCATTACGTAAATACGCAGCAAGCACCATCAATGGCGCAGCATCAGGATGTGACACTTCTACCGCAGCATAAGCAGATGAACAGAATTGAACATTCGCTTGAATCAACCATGCTTCATCATTCTCGCTATTTTCAAAATTCACTTGAGTAAGTTCAGCATCAATTTGATCAATGGCTAACTTATCCCAAACATTTTGGATTTCTTCAATTAAACGATCAGATTGATGTTCTTCACAAACCAATAAGAATTGTTTTGGTGCTTTCAATAAACGGTTATGAATCACTTTTAATTCTTGAATAAGGTGATTATAAGCAGCTTCATCATTTTCGATTTTGCTTACTAATTCGCCCAACCAATTTAATGCGCCTAAACCTGTTGTATTGTAATCACGTAGCGCTAAAGCACTGTGGTTACGCCCTGCAATTTGCATTGCATAGCTATGACCCGAACCAGATAAGCGTGAAGACCAACGTGTTTTACGTTGCTGTAAAAGCTCAAGAATGCGATCTTTTTCATCGAAACGTAATTGTTCAAAAGCAACTTTCAATAAGCGAATTGCTTCTAAGTTATTCACTAAAGATTTCGTTGTTAGCGTCAACCAAGCTGTAATTTTACCTTTATCGTCCACTTTAGAACGTAAAGATGCACCCATACCAATGCCACCGCTTACCGCAGTTTGCAATTGTTGTAGTTCTAAATAACCGTATTCACCTGCACCAACTTCGCCCATTAAAATAGACATTAAGTTGAAGTATGGAGATTTTATAATTTCATCTGGAATTTGAATAAGCACTTGGTTGTAATAAATACCATTTGTACCAGCATGATATAAATTCAACGGTGTATCTAAACGATTCGAAATAATTTCACGTAATTGACCTTGAACAATATGCATTTGTGCAGGCACATCTTCTAAGCCAACTTTAGGCAATAAGTTCAAATCATCTGGTGTATCTTGACGAATTTTTAAAGCCTCAGTTTGTGCAATAATTTCAGCTTTATCTGCTTCTGTTAGTTTTGCACCAATTTCAACTAAACGTGCTTTTTCTTCTTCGGCTTCTTTTGCAGATTTTGTTGCATCAGGCACTAAAGTCATTTGCACACGATGTGGATTATCAATTAAATGTTCTTTAATTAAGTTAGACAACCACATTGGGTCTTTTAACTCTTCTTTTACATTGGCAATTGCTGTATCTACATCCCAAACATCTACAGGGTCTGAATGATGAATTGCGCTGCTTAAGCCATTTAAAATTAGGCTTAAACCATACGGCATACCATCGCCATTAATTTCACGTTGATGCAATTCAATTTGATGCAAAATCGCATCAACCATTTGTGAATCTACAGGTTTAGATGCAACATCTTCTAGAACTTTAAATACGCCATTTTTGAATTCTTCAGCATGTTCAGGATTTGAACCTTGTACGCCACAATAGAATGTCATTTCATAGTTAGAATCATCTACGCCCATAATTGGGCCTGTAGATTGTGCGTATCCACAAGTTTCTAAGTAATGACGCAATGGTGATGCAGAATCTTCAAGTAAAATACCTTCGACAAGACGCATGCCTAAACGAATTTTAATGTCGCTTGCCTGTGGCAATAACCAAGAAATAATGTGATAAGTCTTGTCTTTTAAGTCTTCAGCATCTACAGCATAGGTTTCTGTTACTGCAATTGGCGCTGCTAAACGTGTTTCAGGCTTAGAATGAAGCGTTTCACCTTTATCGAATTTAGACAAAGCCAAAGTTTCAAATTGCTCTTGAAGCTTGTGTGCAGGCTCATTACCAAAAGTCATAAACACTGCATTACTTGGATGGTAATGTGACTTATAGAAACCTACTAACTCATCGTAAGTTAAGTCAGGAATATCTTTAGGATCACCACCTGAATTGTAGTGATACGTTGTTTCAGGGAATAAATGATGTGCCAATTGATGGTACAACTGATCTGAAGGTGAACTCATTGCACCTTTCATTTCATTAAATACTACGCCTTTATATACAGGCTCACCATTTTCTAGCTCAATACGAATACCTTCTTGCGCAAAATCTAAAGGATTTAAATTTGCTGCAAAAGTTGCATCTAAATAAACTGAAAGTAGGTTTTGAAAGTCTTTTTTGTTTTGCGTTGCAAATGGATACGCTGTCCAGTCTGCCGATGTAAACGCATTCATAAAGGTATTTAATGAACGACGAATCATTAAAAAGAATGGGTCACGTACAGGGAATTTTTCAGAACCGCAAAGTGCAGTATGTTCAAGAATATGCGCTTCGCCTTTTGAATCCATAGGTTGTGTGCGAAAAGCAACGAGAAACACGTTTTCATCATGATTTGTTGCTAAGTGATAATGCACTGCACCTGTCACTTTATGTTTATATTCGCATACTAATATGTCTAAGGCTTCAACATGGTGTTGACGTACCAACTGAAACGCTGGATGAACAGTTTGAGTAATAGTTTCAGTGACATCTACAGTCATGTGATCTCCAAATTTAATGCTTTTTTAAGTGTGGCGATTATACCTTAAAAATGCCTTTAAAATGTCACAATCTCTGTATTCCTAGTTTTTTACTGTGTATTTGAAATTTGATTTTTTAGAGAGATGAAATGAATACATTTATTGAATGAATGATTTTTTTAATAAGATAAAAATGAAAACAGCATTACGAGTACTTCACCCGCAATGCTGTTTTATACAACTAAATTAAATATTTGAAATAGTTATAATTTGGATGATTTTCTACAAAAACATAGTTCATTTTTTGATAAAAATTAGCAGCAGATTTTATCTCTGTGTTTAAACAAAGTGCCGAAAAATTCGCAATTGCTTTTTTCTCTAAATATTGAAGTAGCTGTTTACCTACGCCATGCTTTCGATATTTAGGCAAAACATAAAAACGACGCACACGCCCAATACGTGTTTCAATATCTTGTTCATTCCATTGCAAATTTAAGCCGCCACATGCAATCAACTGACCATTATCATAAGCCATTAATAAAAACTCATTCGGTTTATCAAACCTGTTTTTACCACTTTCAAATTCTTCAATCATGCGCGTAACAAACTCAAACCCCTCTTTATTGGCTTGTTGCGCAAGCTTTGAAATTGCTTCTGGTAATTCTTTCACTTCTTGAATTTCTATCTTCATATTATTTCCAAAAACCATCCTATGAATAATTAGACCAATACTTCCATTAAATGTTGAATTTTATTCATGAATCTATTGCTATCTTGAGCATTGGTGTAAACTCACCATTTTAAATATTTACGTGATTAAAAACATGGCAACTGTTGATCTTTTTGCAATTGGTAACGCATTAATTGACCAAGAATTTAAAGTCTCTGATGACTTCCTTATTCAACAAAACTTGCAAAAAGGCACCATGCAACTAACCGATGGTGAAACACAAGCAAATTTATACAACAACTTACTCAAAACTCAAAGCTATAAAGGTCAAGCTTCGGGTGGTTCTGCTGCAAATACGACTGTTGCTTTCAGCGCATTAGGTGGTTCAGCTTTTTATGCTTGCCGTGTAGGTAATGATGAACTCGGTTCAATTTACTTAAATGGCTTAAACGATGCAGGTATCACAACATCTACTAAGTCTATTAGTGAAGGTGTTACAGGTACTTGCATGGTATTAGTGAGCGAAGACTCTGAACGTACAATGCATACATACTTAGGTATTACTGCTGAACTTACAGATGAACAAATCGACTTTACACCATTAAATACAGCAAAATGGTTATATATTGAAGGTTATTTATCTACAAGTGATACTGCACGTTTAGCGGTAAAACAAGCACGTGAAATTGCAAAAGCAAATGGTGTAAAAATTGCGTTAACATTATCAGATCCAGCAATGGTTCAATATGCACGTCAAGGCTTAAACGAGCTACTAGACAATGGTGTAGATTTGTTATTCTGTAATGAACAAGAAGCTTTAATGTATACAGAAACAGACAATATTGATGCAGCTTTAGCTAAATTAAAATTACTTAGTCAGTCTGTTGTCATTACATTAAGTTCAAAAGGCGCTTTAATTTCAAATAGCCAAAGCACATTTACAGTTGCAGGTCGTGAAGTTGTTGCCGTAGATACTAATGGTGCTGGTGATGCATTTGCTGGCTCATTCCTTTATGCTTTAAATGCAGGCTTAAACGAAAAAGCTGCTGCTGAAATTGCTGTTCTAATTTCAAGCCAAGTGGTTGCACAATTTGGTCCACGCCTTGCTGTTCACCAATATACCGAACTTCTTAATACTTTTAATCAGGAAGCTGTTTAAATGAATAGAATTTGCATGATGGAAGATGTTCCAGAACGTGAAGCACGTTCATTTGAAACATCCGATGGAGATAATATTTTTGTGACACAACGTGATGGTGCATTTTATGCTTATCAAAACTTGTGCCCACATTTACAAGTTGAACTTGAATATCTTGAAAATCAGTTTTTAGACCGTGAACAAGAATATATTGAATGTTCTACACATGGCGCTTTATTTCTTGTAGAAACAGGTGAATGTATTTCTGGCCCATGCCAAGGACAATCACTTGAAAAAGTAGATATAACAGTACATTCTGATGGTGGAATTTACTTAACCGAAGAATAATTTTAAAGGTTTTCGCCATGTATAATTTTTTAACAGATGTAAACTTACTTCCTTTCCATTTAAGTTTATTGATTTTAATAATTCTAAGCATGGCGGAAACTGTTGGTTATTACATTAATCTAAAGCCAAGTAATGTATTTTCCCAAATTTTCCCAAAACAACTGACTGAATCCCCCCTCGTCAATGTAAAGTTTTCAAAACTACTCATTTTTATATTTTTACTGCTTAACTTTAGTGTTGCAGGCTATTTCATCCAATTTGCAATTTTTGCAAAACAACACGCTTTTGTTGCTTCATATTACATTATTATTCCTGCACTAATCATTGCTGTTTTCTTTACCGTTTTTATGATTCATTGCTTAGACCAAGTCATTAAACCTAAAACAGCCAAACAAAATATCAGCCTTATTGGTCGTTTAGCAACAATTTCAAGCGGTCATGCACGACCAGGTTTTTCTGCTCAAGCACGTATAAGAGATCAGTTTGGGCGACTTCATTACATACAAGTAGAGCCTGAATTTGGCGAACTCGAATTTCAAACTCAAATCATTATTGTTCGAAAAAAGAAATCTCACTACATTGCCAAGAAAATTGCTAAATCAACAGATCTATTCATTTAGCACATCGCTCTTATTGGGCAAAAAGCACAGCTAAAATTCTCCAAATTTACCCCATACTAACGTCCACACTATTCCTCCATAGCGTGTAACTACGTACATCTTCCATAAAAAAACTACATTTTCACTTAACAAAAAAAATCAAATTATTTTAAGTCTACTAAAATATAACCAACTAAAACACTTGGTTTATTTTGCCAATAAAAACACATTTAAAATAAATGAAAATCATTTTAATTATAATAATATACCATATTGGTTGGTTTATTTATTATTATATATAAGTGTTTTAGTCGGATTTATTTAATAAAATAATCTAGTTTAATAAAAAAACATTCGAATCATAAGCTATTGTTTTAACTAAATTAATTAAAATATTTATATTTATACTGATCGGTCTATTTATTTTATATAACAAATGTTTAATAATATAAATATTGTTTATTTTTAAGACTTAGTAATATGAGCTTAGTCCCTAAGAATCTGAATAAAAGAGTCACCCGAGAAATAGCGATCATTTTAATTATTAAGGTTGCTATTTTACTCGTCATAAAAAATATTTGGTTTGACGCCCCAACTATTCCCAAAAATTTTGACAATCAAGTTGCCGAGCGTATTGCTGGCAGCACATCCCAAACTAAGGAGACACGTTGATGATTACTGAAAGCGTGGTCGATTTATCGCGGTTCCAGTTTGCAATGACTGCGATGTATCACTTTATTTTTGTACCGCTGACTTTAGGTCTTGCATTTATTCTTGCCATTATGGAAACCACCTATGTGATTTCTGGTAAAGAAATTTATAAGGACATGACCAAATTCTGGGGCAAATTATTCGGTATTAACTTCGCGCTTGGGGTAACTACTGGTTTAACAATGGAGTTCCAGTTCGGTACTAACTGGGCATATTACTCACATTATGTAGGTGATATTTTCGGTGCTCCATTGGCTATTGAAGGCTTAATGGCTTTCTTCTTGGAATCTACATTTATTGGCTTGTTCTTCTTTGGATGGGATCGCCTGTCTAAAGTGCAACATTTAGCAGTAACTTGGTTAGTCGCTTTCGGCTCAAACATGTCTGCTTTATGGATTTTGGTTGCCAATGGTTGGATGCAAAACCCAGTCGGCTCAGCATTCAACTATGAAACCATGCGTATGGAGTTAGTGGACTTCGGTGCCTTAATCTTTAACCCCGTTGCTCAGGTCAAGTTTGTACATACTGTATCTGCAGGTTATGTAACAGGTGCAATTTTTGTACTAGCTATTTCTAGTTACTACTTATTGAAAAAACGTGACTTACCATTTGCTCGTCGTTCTTTCGCTATTGCTGCAATCTTCGGTTTAGCATCTACACTTTCAGTTATTTTACTTGGTGATGAATCAGGTTACGAAATTGGTGATGTACAAAAAACTAAACTTGCTGCAATTGAAGCAGAATGGGATACACACCCTGCACCTGCTGCATTTACGCTATTTGGTTTCCCAAATCAGGAAACTCAAACAACAGATTACGCAGTTAAAATTCCATATGTTATGGGGCTAATTGCAACACGTTCTACTGATACTGAAGTAATGGGTATTAAAGATCTTATCGCTCAACACGAAATTCGTATTCGTAACGGTATGATTGCTTACTCTCAACTTGAGCAATTACGTGCTGGTGATGAATCTGAAACACTTAAAGCAGCATTTGCAGACTCTCAAAAAGATTTAGGCTACGGTTTACTTCTTAAGAAATACACGCCAAATGTTGTAGATGCATCTGAAGAGCAAATTAAAGCTGCTGCTAAAGACACTATTCCACATGTACCAAGCTTATTCTGGTCATTCCGTGCAATGGTAGCTTCAGGCTTCTTAATGCTTGTATTGTTTGCTTTCGCTACATTTGCTGTTGCAAAACGCAATGCTGAAAACAAACCTTGGTTATTAAAGTTCGCCCTATTCTCTCTACCACTTCCATGGATTGCTGCGCAAACTGGTTGGTACGTTGCAGAAGTTGGTCGTCAACCTTGGACAATTGGTGAAGTACTTCCTACACACTTATCTGCGTCTTCATTGAGCACTGGTGATGTATGGGGTTCAATCATCGCATTAGCATCGTTCTACACAGTATTACTTATCATTGAAATGTACTTAATGATTAAATTCTCTCGCCTAGGTCCAAGTTCTCTTCACACTGGTAAATACCATTTTGAAAAACTTGAAGCTGCACAAAAGGCAAATGAGGAGTCTCAAGCATGATCGAATATGAACTACTCAAAATAATCTGGTGGGTACTTGTAGGTGTTTTACTTATTGGTTTCGCATTAACAGATGGTTTCGATATGGGCTCAATGGCAATTATGCCATTCGTAGGTAAAACAGATGACGAACGTCGTGCGGCAATCAATACGATTGCCCCACACTGGGATGGTAACCAAGTTTGGTTCATTACCGCAGGTGGTGCATTATTTGCTGCATGGCCAATGGTTTATGCAACAGCATTCTCTGGTATGTACTGGGCGCTGTTACTCGTACTCTTTGCCCTGTTCTTACGGCCTGTAGGTTTCGACTACCGATCTAAACTTGAAAACACTCAATGGCGTACGTCTTGGGATTGGGGTTTAGCTGTAGGCGGTGCAGTTCCAGCATTAGTATTTGGTGTTGCTTTTGGTAATATGTTCTTAGGCGTACCCTTCACATTAGATGAAACTGTACGTTCTACATACACTGGTAGCTTCTTTGCTTTACTTAATCCATTTGCACTTGTGTGTGGTATTGTAAGCTTATCAATGCTTTGCGCTCATGGTGGTGCTTGGTTAATGCTTCGTACAGATGGTGACTTACGTGCTCGTTCTGCTAAAGCAACTCAAATTATGGGTATTGTATTCCTAGTTTGTTTCTTAGGCGCTGGCGCATGGTTATACTTCGGTAATATCCAAGGTTACACGCTTGTTCAACCTTTCGATACAAATGGCGTTGCTAACCCACTTGCAAAAGAAGTACTTACAAATGCCAACCCAGGTTGGATGAATAACTACAGCACCTATCCAATTACAATCATTGCTCCTGTACTTGCTATTTTAGGCGCATTAATTGTGATTCCTGCTGCTGGTAAAGCAAAAGCTGGTTTAAGCTTCTTAGGTACAAGTCTTGCTGTTATTGGTGCAATTTTAACTGCTGGTTTTGCATTGTTCCCATTCTTAATGCCATCAAGCCTTAACCCAACAGTAAGCTTAACCATGTGGGATGCAGTTTCAAGTAAAAATACACTTATAGTAATGACTGTTGCAGCATGTATTTTCGTACCATTGATTCTGATTTACACAACTTGGTGCTACTACAAAATGTGGGGCGTTATTACTAACAAACATGTTCAGGACAATACGCATAGCCTTTACTAAGGTCTATGCTTAGGAGAATAAATTATGTGGTATTTTGCTTGGATTCTCGGTGTATTGATGGCATGTTTCGCTGGTGTGTTAAGTGCCCTTTACATTGAACACAATCACGATTTAGACGAGGAATAAGTCATGAGCGATGTTGTAATGGAAAATCAAAATGTAGATCCAAAACCTAATAAGTTTGCAATGATCATTTCTTGCCTTTTGGCTTTCCCACTTGCAGCCGTCTTATTACTTCATCCTGCAGCTATGTTGGATGCAAACGGTGAATATAGCCATCGTGCCATGATGTTTATTATGATTGGTATTTCTGGTGGATTTGTTCACGGTGTTGGTTTTACACCAAGATTTTGGTTCTGGAAATGGATTTTTAGCCCTTTCCTTTCATGGCCTCTAATGCTGTGGGGCTACTACACTTGGTTCTTAACCTAAACCAATCCTTATCTATAAAAAGAGCGCGATATGCGCTCTTTTTATTCTTTTAATTATTATTTATTTGCTTATCATCAACTTGTAGGCAATCTGAAAAACGCTTTCCAATTTCATGAATTTTAGTTTCAATTCCTGCATGTCTAAACAGTAACTGAGCAATCATTGAAATTAAATTATTGGATTGGCAAATAATCTGTTTTTCTAATTTATTGCCTAATCCTATTTGATCATGCATAAATGAATATTTACCCGTATGCACTACTGAATTTAAATGATTAACTGAATAAATTTGAAATTCTCGAAACTGCTTAACAAGCCCTTCAATTTCCTTAACGTGAGATAACTCATCTAATGTTTTAGAAATCATAGGAACTTTATGATTTTCTAGCCATTCATCCATAGTTCCGCAATCAAGTTTTAATATTTCGTCATTTGATGCTACCAAGAGAATCCAATACGAACGTAAAACTGATTCGAATTGCATTCGAAAAATACCTAAAGCAGATGCATATAACTCTTGTTCTATTAAAACTCTTACCGCTATTCCATGTTTAATGGATATTTCACAACAATGATAAGCAAGTTTGGTTCTAACACCAGCGTCAAGTAGTACTCTATCATTCAACTCATCATAAATAGCATCAATAAGTTGATTTGAACGTTCATGAATATTCACAAATATCCCCAATAAAAAACCAGACATAAAGTCTGGTTTTAATTTAAAACAATTTAAATCGGTTCAAATGGTGCAACCACATCGGCATTTTGTGCACGATGACGCATAAAGTGATCCATCAACACAATTGCAAGCATTGCTTCTGCAATTGGCGTTGCACGAACACCTACGCAAGGATCATGACGACCTTTAGTCAACACATCGGCATTTTCACGTTCAATAGTAATTGTTTTACCTGGTGTCGTAATAGATGCTGTTGGTTTCAAAGCAATCGCAACACGAATGTCTTGCCCACTTGAAATACCACCTAAAATACCACCGGCATGATTTGCCAAGAAACCATCTGTAGTTAATTCATCACGTGTTTCATGACCGAATTGTTCTGCCACACCAAAACCATCGCCAATTTCAACACCTTTTACAGCGTTAATTGACATCATGGCATGTGCAATATCTGCATCTAAACGATCGAATACAGGCTCACCCCAACCCACAGGGACTTGAGTTGCAATAATCTCTAGTTTTGCACCACAGCTTGTACCTTGCTCACGCAATGACGTTACAAGTGCTTCAAAACGTGGAACTGCATCCGCATCGCCACAGAAAAATGGATTATTTGGAACTTCATTCCAATCTAATTTTTCAGCTTTTTCTGTACCAATTTGAGTGACATGACCACGGATTTCAATACCGAATTTTTCGAACAAAAATTTCTTGGCAATTGCACCTGCTGCAACACGCATTGCAGTTTCACGCGCACTCGAGCGACCACCACCACGGTAATCACGGAAACCGTACTTTTGTGTGTACGTATAATCTGCATGACCTGGGCGGAAAGTTTGTGCAATGTTGCCATAATCTTTCGATTTTTGGTCTGTATTGCGAATAAGTAAACCAATTGATGTACCTGTGGTTTTACCTTCAAATACACCTGAAATAATTTCTACTTCATCTGGCTCTTTACGCTGAGTTGCAAATTTAGATGTACCTGGTTTACGGCGATCTAAATCTTTTTGCAAATCTGCTTCAGACAGTTCAATTCCTGGTGGAACGCCATCGACAATAGCCATAAGACCAGCGCCATGAGATTCACCACAAGTCGTTACACGAAACAGTTGTCCAATACTATTACCTGCCATGTTTACGACTCCTTATGAATTGATAGATTGAATAAATAATTCACGGTACTCACGGCATTGCGCTGCTGTTAATGCAAATATGCCCGAACCGCCTTTTTGGAACTGTAACCAGTAGAAATCTACTGTGTTAAAGTTTTGCTTCATTGCCCATTCAGAGTTACCCACTTCAATCACAATTAAACCATCTTCAGTTAAGTAATCTGCTGCTTGCGCTAACATTTTACGTACCAAATCTAAACCATCCTGACCTGCGGCAAGTGCCATTTCAGGTTCGTGATGGAATTCGTCTGGTAAATCTGCCATATCTTCTGCATCCACATATGGAGGATTCGACACGATTAAATCATATTGATTTTCAGCAGGAATTTTTTCAAATAAATCAGACTCAAGCAATGCAACATTAAACTGTTGATTGTGATGTTCACAGTTAATTTGCGCCACTTCTAAAGCATCTTTAGAAAGATCTGTTGCATCTACTTCAGCTTCTGGGAATGCATAAGCCAAGGCAATTGCGATACAACCTGAACCTGTACACATATCTAAAATACGACGTGGCATTTTAGGATTTGGATTTTCAGGAAGATTATTCACGCCTTCACGTGCTTCGTGATTTTCATCTAAACAGTATGGTGCAAAACGGTTTTGAATAAGCTCTGCAATTGGTGAACGTGGAATAAGTACACGCTCGTCTACATAAAAAGGTTTACCATCAAAATATGCCAAGTTTAATAAATATGATGTTGGCATACGCTCGTTAATACGGCGTTCAAATAAACTCAAAACTTCTGCTTTTTCACTTGGTAATAATTTCGAATCTAGAATTTCTGGATTTGCGTTCCAGTCTAAAGATAATGTTTGTAATACCAATGCTGCACTTTCAGCAACATAATCTTCTGTACCTTGCCCTAAGTGCGCATCGTATTGACGTAATGCTGTTACACCAAAGCGAATAAAATCACGAATTGTGCTTAGGTTTTCAGCGGCTTCCTGAATATGTTCAGGGCTAATAGTCGGGCGATCCACTTTAAGGCGTCTCCAAAGTCATATGTCTTAAGCGCCTTATAATACCTTGTTTTAAACAATTTTTAATATTTTGATTGTTTAATTTCCACAATTATCTACTTAATGTTTTATTCTTTACTTGTACTTCAAGCATATCTGCACGTGAACTTGTGAATCGTAATGAACATCCAATATTTGCTGAATTAAGTTGCTTTGGTTTTTTATTGATTAAGCCACACGATACATCACGTTGCTTTTCCCAGTTTATTTGAATGATATTTAAGTTACTTTTTTCTTGTTCATTTGAAAGTGCTATATTCTTTTTAAAGAATTTTTTCACTCTTTTATTTTGAGCTTTCAGTTCTTTAGATTGGCAAAAATTAATTATCTTAATTTGATTGTTTGATGATTTCATGCATTTAACATATTTCTTAGAAAACCCCATTGAATAGGAATTTACAGCAAATAAACTGCATGCAACAAACAACATACCCTTAAAAAACTTCATATAAATTTCCCCAAATTTAAATTTGAACTTTCAATTTATTATTAAAAACTTAATTGCCACTGTATATACCATTTTTTCAGCAGGCTTTCAAAATTAACATTGATTCTTCAACAATAAACCCTATATATATAATTGTCTTAATCGGTATTTAATTTTATGAGCTACAAACATAATAACTTAATGGCAATACGTACAAACTACTGGAATGATACCCAAAATCCTGATGTATTAATTGAAAAAGAGTTTTTACAAATTACTTTAAGCGAACAAAATATTTATGCTGAACCTTCTTTAGATGATGCTAAATACCTATTTTTTAATTTACCGAGCATTATTATTGTTAAAGGCTATGCCCTTGGTTTTATGAACAATAGTGTTAAAAGTATGATTCATGAGTTTATTGAAACACATAAAGTCGAGCTACAAAATAAAGCCGAAATTAAAATGAAATATCGAATGTAAAAGAAATGTTTGGCACACTTAGGCTATTAAATGTTCAAATCTAAAACAAACTATGCTTTTTAAGCACTTAAACTTTTTTAATACGTGAAGTCTTTGTAAAATTTAGTACAATCTAACCAAACTGCAATTTGCTTATTAAAGGTTTTATTTAAATGTCGGATCAGCACGATAAGCTCAAAAACTTAAAAACCTCCTCTATGGATCGACGCTTATCCATTGCTAAAGCATCTTTATTGGCGGGTACACGTTGGGCTGCGTCAAATGCGACATCTATTTTTTCAAGTGAAGAAGAAAAAGAAAAGAAACGTAAAAAAGCAACCAAAGAACAAGCAGATTACCTTGTTGCAGAAATAGGTAAATTAAAAGGTTCAATTGTTAAAATTGGACAAATGATGGCTTTATATGGTGAACATTTTTTACCAGAAGAAGTTACTCAAGCACTCAATACTCTCAATAATCAAACTGTAGCACTTGCTTGGCCTGCAATTCAGGCACAACTTCAAGCGCAACTTGGTTCAAAACTAAATGATCTTACGATTGATCCTGAGCCAATTGGTACAGCTTCTCTTGCCCAAGTTCATCGTGCAATTCGCAATGCTGATGGTTTAGAACTTGTACTTAAAGTTCAATATCCTGGGGTTGCAGATGCCATAGATTCAGACATGAATCTATTTAAAAATATGCTAAAACTCACACGAATTGTGCCGCAAACACGTGAATTCGACCAATGGTTCGAAGAAGTTCGTGAAATGATGCATCGTGAAGTAAATTATAAAATTGAAGCTGAAACCACACGCAGATTTGGCGAACGTTTAAAAGACGATTCACGCTATGTT
Source organism: Acinetobacter faecalis (assembly GCF_034187745.1). Classification (NCBI taxonomy): domain Bacteria; kingdom Pseudomonadati; phylum Pseudomonadota; class Gammaproteobacteria; order Moraxellales; family Moraxellaceae; genus Acinetobacter; species Acinetobacter faecalis. Next base: position 253,079 of record NZ_JAXHPF010000003.1, read on the forward strand.
GTGCCTGAAATTATTGATGAGCTTTGCACGAATGAAGTCTTATGCATGACTTTTGAGCGTGGCGTACCTATTAATAGCCCTGTTATGCTTTCATTGCCTCAGGAACGTCGCAATAAATTAGGTGAAGCATCACTTGAAATTGCTGTTCGTGAAATTTTTGAATGGGGCGAAATGCAAACCGATCCGAACTTTGGTAATTACCTTGTTCGCTTAGGTAATGGCGCAGATATTGAAGATAAAATCATTCTTCTAGATTTTGGCGCAATCCGTCAATTCGACATACATTTACTTTCGGTTGCGAAAAATCTAATTCAAGCTGGTTATGATCACGATCCTTTAGCGATGGTGAATGCAATGACTGGCTATGAATTTTTCGATTCAATTCCGCAAAGCATTAAACCAGACATGGCAAAAGTGTTTTTATTGGCAACTGAAGCATTTAGTAGCCCTGAAAATAATGACAACTTACCAGAAGGTGTAATGGATGAAAATTACCGTTACGACTGGAAAAAAAGCATGCTACATAGTCGTGTAATGCAACGTGCATCTAAATCGATGGCTTCACGTTATTTCAGCGTTCCACCTAAAGAATTTATGTTTATTAGCCGTAAATTTATTGGCGCATATACCTTTATGACTGTAATTGAAGCAAAAACCAATGTACGGGCAATGGTTGCTAAATATATTTAATATCAGCCAAATAGCTTTTCTTATTTAAGTTGTAAATTCATTTATTTATGTGGGATTTTTATATTATAAAATGATATAAACGTCCCCTATCTACACACATTTAAGTCCATTTCTTATGTACTCTCTACGCACTATTCAAATTCAAGACAACGCACAACTTGCTCAAATTATTCGTGAAGTTTCTAAAGAATTTGGCTTAGCACCTGAAGCAGGTTTTGCCGTTGCAGACCCAATTTTAGATGACTTATATACCGTATATTCACAAGAAAATGCGCAATATTGGGTAGTTGAAAATGAACAAGGTCAAATTTTAGGTGGCGGTGGAATTTCTCCACTTCAAGGTGATAGCACTACTTTAGAAATCCAAAAAATGTATTTTTTAGCTGAAATTCGCGGTTTGGGCTATGCTAAAAAAATATTGGAAAATGCTTTTGAATTTACAGAAAAACAAGGTTTCAAATCTTGCTATTTAGAAACGACTAAAGAACTTTGGCAAGCTGTAAAACTCTATGAAAAATTAGGCTTTAAACATTTAACTGCACCTAAAGGCAATACTGGTCATAGCCATGCCTGCGAAATTTGGATGGAAAAACAAATCTAAATTGCACAGCATCAATATATTTGAATTTTAGTTTAAATATATTGATGCTTTTTTAAACAAAAATAATAAACCAATGAACAAAATCTGCTTGCCTTGATCAAAAAATAATTCATTAAATTTCAATTAAATCATTTGCTTAATTATCAAACTTTATATTTTTTAATTTCAATTAAACTTCAATTCCTTTTCTTTATGACCGTACTTATTCACATAAATAAGTCGGATTCTTGCGTTTATGCTTTCAAGTTTATCTGTAGAGTGGCTTCTTGCGATTGGCATTTCCCTTGGTATTTTATTGATATTTATTTTAAGGAAAATTCATTCATTTCTGAGTAATTTTTTTAGACCTTTTAAGAAAGGAAAAACGTATTGGTGCCGTGTAACTGCTGTAAGTGATGGAGATACTCTCACCTGCTATCGACTCAATTTAAGACGCTCACAAACTAAAATCCGCTTTGCTTATATTGATGCGCCTGAATCGAATCAAGAATATGGTGATGAAAGCCAAAGATTGGTGAAAAAATTAGTCTATCGTAGATTTGTTCGTATCAATATTACCGATGTAGACCGCTATGGTCGCTGTGTTGGTATTGTTTATCGTAGAACACGCAATGTAAATGAAGAGTTGGTTAAACGTGGTGCCGCTTGGGTATATGAAGAATATATTAAAAATGCCAATAAACGTCAGCATTGGATGGCTTTACAAAATCAGGCAAAAAAGCAAAAGAAAGGCTTATGGAAAAAAGCTAGACCTATCCGTCCTAGCATATATAGAAAACAGGCTAAATCTTAAGTTTAAAAGCTAGAATTTTCATATAAAAAATCCTCCTTATTGGAGGATTTTTCAATTCTATAAAACAAATACTTAATTTTAGAATTTTGCGTTTAATACATTTTCTGAAACTTTGTTTTTCCAAAGATCGCGAAGCGTTGGTAAATAGAATTTTTCACCTAATTCAACAAGTTCTGCATCAATAAGTGCATTCACTTCATGCATAAATAAATAGTCAAAATCTACAGAAAATAGTTTTGTTTGCGACTTTTTATATTCTTTTACTTTTTGCTGAGCTTTTTTCACTAAAGTATCTGCAAAAGATTTGTCTTTATATTGAGAAATTGCATTTAGACGTAATTCGATAATACCCCAACCACTAAGTAGCAATTGAAATTTCTCAAAATCGGCAGTGGTCGACTCCCAAGTCATTTCATCTAAATTTTCATTTTCAGGCAAAACAGGAAGTAGAAGTTCCATCACGCTTGGGAAAATCTTTTTTAGACTTAAAATAAATTTAACTGGATGCTCACCCGGATAATCCTTAAATTGAACCTGTTTTTGAACATCTGTCAAATAAATATCGAGCATTAGAAAAAACCTTATATAAGCAATTGTATTTTAACAACTTTATTTTTACCTCGCAAAATAAATGCAAAACAAATGCAAAACGTTAAAATATTGAAAAAGTATTTTAACAATTGTGACATTTTATTCAAAGTAAATAATGCCCATATAAAATATGTTTGTTCAATTTTCAAAGATCAATTTATGTCTAAGTTATCCATCGATAAAAATTTGAATTTATTTTGTACAATCTATACATTTTTAAAATTAGAATGAAAAAGTGAGACTTTGATGAACACTTAATAAAAATGTAAATGCTACTATTCACATAATGTATACAGCATGTAATGTAACAACATGAGACCAACCTTACTTATTATTTACAACAAAAGATTAATCAACACTTTATACAATTAATACAAAAACTCATTGAAATATAAATGAGATATAAATCTTATTATTCTACATATCTCCACACTTGACCCGTACAGCAACCACAGTGTTAATGCTTTAAAAGCTTACATTAGATATTCCACTTACGAGTATGAGAAAGGAAATAGAAAATGTCAGATTTTAATGATTTTTCAAAAAAAGCAACTTCTATCACTAAAGCTAGCACTGCTCAAACGGCTAGCACTCCAGATTCGAAACCTGAGCAAAAACCTACAGGTGTACCGCCAACAACGGATAAACCTACTCAACCGAAATAACAATTAAGTATTAATGCTCTATAGTTCTAATAATGCATTATCCCGCTAGCAACGGGATTTTGTTTATTTCGCTATTCATAAATAATTTATTAATATGGAATCTACAGTCTCAAATTAAAGACATCGACAACGTAATTTCGCTTCCAAGCAAAAATTAACAATAATGGCCAAATAATATAGAATTGCTCTTCAATACCAAGACTCCATAAGTGAAGTAATGGCTTTGTTTCTGTAGCCGCATCGAAATATCCAGCTTCACTCCATAGAACTAAATTAGCAACAAAGCCTATTCCTGCCGCGACTAACTTACCTAAAGAACTAAACTCATCAGGTGATAAGAGGAAAAAACCGAATATAAATGTTGCTGTTATAACAAGCAATAATGCAGGGAAAATACGTCTAATTCGTCTAGAATAAAAATCTAAAAAACTAAATGTCTCATTTTTTAGATTTTCATAAATAATTGTTGAAATCAAAAAACCTGATATTACAAAAAAATATCAACCCCAATAAACCCTCCTCTTAATGCAGATGGGAAAGCATGGAATATTACTACTGCCAGTACAGCAATAGCTCTTAATCCATCAATATCTGGCCGATATTTGGGGTGTGATAAATGGGGGCGTATCTCAGTCATTATTTAACTCTCAAATTCATTTTTAACTTGTGATCTATAAAACTCACATATAATAAATAAAAAATATTTATATTTACCAATATTAAAGACATTAACCATAATTTTTATTAGTAAATTCACACATGAGATCCATTTTTCAAACTATTCTCTAAATTTATCTTGGCTCAGTAATAAAATAGCACCCTTTAAGAATAAATCCTCAATTAAGGGTTTTTCTAATTAGAACGCTATTACTTAATATTTGGTGAAATCATTTGTTCGGGTCTTACAACCCATTCCTAATAACCTACATATTCGATATGAAGTCAAACCGTGAAAAAATTGATGAGATTTTATATAACTTTTTATGGCAGTTTCAAACTCAGTAATTGCTATTAAAATACGGTGAAAGTTATAGAATAATATGCAAAGAAAGACTACAAAACTGATTGTTGTTGATCTGAATTTGGTTACTGTGAAACAGTTTAAATATAATTAATTAAAGATTTATTATTCAAGTTTATATAAACTTACAAAGTTTTCAGTATCAACAATTTAAATAAGTTGCTATAAATGAATTTTAGACACGATATAAATGGACTTCGCGCAATAGCTGTACTGGCAGTTGTTATTTTTCACTTTAATCCACAATGGTTGCCTGGTGGATTTGCAGGGGTAGATGTTTTCTTTGTCATTTCTGGATTTTTAATGACGTCTATTATTTTTAATGGCGTAGAAAAAAATACATTTAATTTATTCAAATTTTACAATGCTAGAGCAAATCGAATTATACCTGTTCTTGCAGCTATGTCAGCAGTGTTACTTGTATTTGGTTGGTTTTATATAATTCCATCAGAATATGAAAAGCTTGCTAAGCAAGTTGAAAGAAGCGCAGTATTTATTTCAAATATCATGTTTTCTAAAGGTGGAGGTTATTTCGATACGGCTGAGCACACCAAATGGCTACTCCATACCTGGTCTTTATCTGTTGAATGGCAATTCTATATTTTTTTTCCAATTATTATTCTTTTCTTAAAAAAATATATCAAGTTTCAAAACCTCAAACATGTGGTGTTAGGTTTGTTTGCTGCAAGCTTTATCTACTGTGTATATGCTACTTTTAAAGATAGCAAAACTGCTTACTTCCTACTTTCGACCAGAGCGTGGGAGATGCTACTCGGTGGCTTAGCATTCTTATACCCTTTATTATTCAAAAATAAACCTCTTCAAATTAGTACACAATGTTTAGGCTTAGTACTAATCATCGTTTCGTATTTCTTCATTTCTGATGATACATTGTGGCCTGGCTATATGGCTCTAATCCCTGTATTTGGTGCCTATTTAATCGTTTTAAGTAATTATCAAAATAATATTGTTATCAACAATCCTATTTTTGGCCACATTGGTAAATGGTCTTATTCTATTTATGTATGGCATTGGCCTTTAGTTGTTTTAGGTTTCTATTTTTCATTTGAAAATTGGTGGATTTACGGTATCCCATTATCTCTTTTACTTGGGTTCCTAAGTTATCAATTTATCGAAAAAATCAACTTCCCTCGTTACTCATCTTGGAGGGAAATATATAAAGTTAAACCTTTTTATATTTTTTTAATTATTTTTCTTTGTGGATATACAATTAAAGTATTTAATGGATTTCCCGAACATTATCCAGCTAAGATTCAAAATATTCTTAAAGAAGAAGATAATAGCAACCCATATTCTTGCAGAAATGTTAATGAGGATTGCTTCATTGGAAATTCCCAAAATATTAAAGCAATTGTTATTGGTGATAGTCATGCAGATTCGGTTGCCACTGCCGTTGCATCTGCATTTAACGGCAAAGATGAAGGTATTATGACAATGGCAATGGGAGGGTGTCCATTTGTAATAAATGCAAATATTGATGTTAGTGGTTCAGAATGTCCTGACTTAAATAAAAACCGTCTTCAATTAATACAATCTTCAAAATATGAAAATATACCTATCATCTTAATTGCTAGATTTCCTATTCATTTGTTAGGTGAAAATGATCTTGAAAGAACAGGCCGTCGAGGCCCTACTCCACTAATGTATTTTGAAAAAAATGAAGAAAAACGTATCATTCCTGAATATTCATTATTTGAAAAAAACTTAACTGAAACTTTATGTTTTACTGCTCAAAATCATCCGACTTATATTTTACAACCTATTCCTGAGCTTGGTTTGAATGCACCTAGAGAATTGGCTAAAAACATTTTGAATGGTAGAAATACAGACACAAATCTTTTATTTTCTAGCTATTTGAAAAGAACCAATCAAATTAGGGAAATTATCAACCATAGTTCAAAAAAGTGTAATGTAACGGTGTTAGATCCTAGCTCTGTACTATGTAATGATAATAAATGCATATCAACCTATAAAGGGCGACCTATTTACCGTGATGGGGATCATTTGAGTGAATATGGAAATAAACTATTAACACCCATGTTCAAAGATGCATTAAATCCATAATAACTAAGCCCTCATTCGAGGGCTTTTTTTTTCAGATATTCATCACTTCACATTTGGTGAAATCATTTGTTCAGGTCTTACAACTTCATCAAATTGCTCAGCGGTTACTAAGTTCAACTCAACAGCAACTTGCTTTAAAGTCTTTCCTTCTTTATATGCAGTTTTCGCAACTTTTGCTGCATTTTCATAACCAATAACAGGGTTCAAAGCCGTCACAAGCATTAACGAATTATGTAAATATTCATCAATTTTTTCACGATTTGGCTCAATACCTACCGCACAATGCTTATTAAAACTATTACACGCATCACCCAATAATTGAATCGATTGCAAAAGGTTAAATGCAATTACAGGCATAAACACATTTAATTCAAAATTACCCGAAGCACCTGCAACATTAATGGTTGTGTCATTACCCAAAACTTGAGCAACCACCATAGTCATCGCTTCACTTTGAGTTGGGTTTACTTTCCCAGGCATAATACTTGAACCTGGTTCATTTTCAGGAATACGAATTTCCCCAAAACCACAACGTGGTCCACTTGCTAACCAGCGAATATCGTTAGCAATTTTATTTAAGCTTGCAGCCAAAGTTTTCAAAGCACCTGATGCAAATACAGCAGCATCTCTGCCTGCTAAAGCTTCAAACTTATTCGGTGCCGTCACAAAAGGTAAACCTGTTAAAGCGCCCAATTGATCTGCCGCTTTCACCGCATAGTCAGGATGTGCATTTAAACCTGTACCTACAGCAGTTCCCCCCAAAGGTAACTCATACAAACCTGTTAAAGCTTGTTGTAAGCGTTTTAAGCCATGATCTAACTGAGATACATATCCACTAAATTCCTGACCTAAAGTTAAAGGTGTAGCATCTTGCAAATGCGTACGACCAATTTTCACAATATCCGAAAATTCTTTTGATTTTTTATCTAATGTGTCACGTAAATTAGTCACAGCAGGAATGAGCAATTCATTGATTTGTAAACTTGCAGCCACATGAATTGCAGTTGGAAATGAGTCATTTGTAGATTGTGCACGGTTCACATGATCATTTGGATGCACAGGTTTTTGCGAACCCAAAGGATTTCCTAATTTTTGATTAGCAATGTTAGCAATCACTTCATTACAGTTCATATTACTTTGCGTACCAGAACCCGTTTGCCATACTACTAAAGGAAATTGTGTATCCCACTTTCCTTCAATTACTTCATCTGCTGCACCTACAATATATTGTGCCAATTCTGTAGGAATTTGATTTAGCTCTGCATTGGTCATTGCCGCGGCTTTTTTAACTAAACCCATTGCGCGAATCATAGGACGTGGTAAACGCTCACCACCAATTTTGAAATTCTGTAAGCTACGTTGAGTTTGCGCACCCCACATTGCTTCACTTGGAACTTCAACTTCACCCATTGTGTCGTGTTCAATACGTGTTTGCATTTACTACCCCTAAGTTCTGTTCGCTATTGCCAAGCTATAGCAAATTTAGTGTCTTAAATATTGTTGCTTGTAAATTATCATATTTAAAATAAAAACAATTGTAAATGATAATTATTTACAATAACTCATTAATTATGCATTTAATTGCTTTTGATAAAACAGCCATTCATCTTCTATCATTTGTTCGATTGTTTTTTGCGCTTTCCAATTAAACATGCGTTGTACTTTTTCCGACGATGCACCAACTAAAGATAACTCTTCACCTTCAAAATAGTTTGCATCAATTATTGGAATTGCTACATTTGTGACTTTAGAAACAACACCTAATAATTGTTGAATAGAACAATTTTCACCTGAAATATTAAATATTTCATAAGCTTGATTTTGATAATACAACCATTGCAAAGATAAGCTTACAGCAGAGCAAACATCCATTACATGCACAAAGCTTCTGTGCGCTGTTTTATCTTCAGTATTATCATGTTTACGTAATTCTATAAATTCACGCTGACCCGCAGCCACTTGCATTGCCAATGGCACAATATTTTTAGGAAATGGACGTATCAGCTCACCTAAATTCGTGTATTCAAAAGCCCCAGCAACATTGGCTAATCTTAAATTTACGATTTTCCACTCAGGGTCGGTCATATAGGTATCTTTTAAAATATCTTCCGCCATTTGTAGAGATTTAATATATGGATTATTAAAGTGATAATTAAATAAATCTTCTTCTTTTAAATCTAAACTCGATTTTCCATAAACAGCTAAACTTGAAAGATAAACTAAACTTCGCACACCTGTACGTTGCATTGCGCGCAATAAACTCATCATACAACTAACATTTGCATTGTAATACTCAAGTGGTTTAAGCACAGATTCTGTTAAAGATTTAAACCCTGCTGCATGAACCACACTATCTACTGCATATTGTTGAATAATATTCATTAAAGCAGGCGTATTTCGAATATCTACTTTTGCAAATGGAATGTTCATTCCTGTAATAGATTCTAGGCGTTCAAGGTTGCTCATGTCAGTATTGGATAAATTATCGACCAAAAGCACCTCTTGCCCTTGAGCCAAAAGGCTTAAAGCAATGTGAGATCCTATAAAGCCTAATCCACCTGTGACCAAAATCATTGTATACTACCTTTTTCTTATCAAATCAGAATGTCTCCTATTGGGAAACTGTTGATGTGTGAATTTCGATGAGTACTTTATTACTAATAACGTCTGCACCTACTTCTATTCATGCTTGGCATGCGTTGGGTTTAGCCCAAGCTTTGTACAGTAAAAATGAAGATTTTCGTGTTTTCTTCTATCAAGACGGTGTATCTGTTGCCAATGAGTTGCAATGGGTTCCAGATGATCAAAGAAACCTAAAAACCGAATGGCAAAAACTCGAAATTCGTTTGCCTGTTTGCGTAAGCGCAGCACTTGCGCGCGGTATTTGTGATGAAGAAAATGCAAAAAGGCATCATCTTAAGCAACACAATTTGGCGCAAGGCTTTGAATTGGTTGGCTTAGGCGAACTTGCCGATGCTGTTCAATCTACAGAGCGTCTACTGCAATTCTAATCCTGTTTCTCATAAAACTTGTTGCTTTTAAAAGGTAAATTGTGTGAAAAATGTACTCATTATTTTAACTCAAGCTAACTTAGCGAGCTTGCAAACACATGAAAGTTTATCTGCAACAATGGTTCTAGCAACCTTTGGTTGTGAAGTAAAAGTGGTACTACAAGATGCTGCTCTTAGCCTTTTACAATCAGATTTACAGTTCGACCAACTGAAACATGTGTTTAAAATTGCTTCTAATATGGTCGATAGTTTTGAATTTTATGATTTAAGCCCAATTTTTGTAGAAAGCAAAAATAAGGATTCAAATTTTGTTGTAAATAGCACACAAGAAATTGAATTTATTGAGCTAAATGCAGAATATATTCAAATGTTTGATCATGTGTTGTATTGGTAAATAAAGGGACAACGTAATGACAAACAATACACTTTATTTAGTCCAATCTAGTTTTAATGAAAGCCCTGCTATGCTAGAAAAACTAAAACAGCTTTATATTACAAATGATGCTGTGGTTTTAATGGGTGAAGCTATTCTATATGCAAGTGCAGTACTGGCTAATGGTATAAACCAAGTTTATGTATTAGAAAATGAAGCGGAAAATTTAGCACAATTAGAATCTGCACAAATTGAAGTGATTTCATACAACCAATTTGCAGATTTAGCATTAAAGTTTAAACGTAGCATTCGTTTAAAATAATCGATCAATCACATTATTTTTTTACAAGTTTAAAGGCACTTTATGAGTTTAGAATTGGATCAAGATGGTCACTTAGTTGATTACACCATTTGGAATGAAGATGTTGCTCAGGAACTTGCAAATAGTTTAGATCTTGAACTAAGTGAATGGCATTTCCAAATTTTAAATGCTGTACGCCAGTTTTATGCACAATTTGGACATTCTCCTGCAACGCGTCCACTCATTAAATTTTTAATGAAAACTATTGGACCTGAAGTTGATAATGCCGTGCTTCAGGATAAATTCAAGACAGGTTTGGTTGCACGTCACTTAAGTCGTTTGGCGGGTATTCCAAAGCCTGCAAACTGTTTATAAATTAAAAGTTTTACATTAAAAAAGCACCCAATTGGGTGCTTTTTTATAACTCAAATTTTATATTTATCCAAAGAAACCAATAGAAAGCTGAATAACGACTGCATTCACAATATCTACAAAGAAAGCACCTGTAAGCGGAATAACCAAAAAGGCTCTATGCGATGGTCCATAAGTATTGGTTACTGCTTGAATATTAGCAATTGCAGTTGGCGTAGCACCAAGGTTTACACCGCACTGACCTGCACAAAGTACCGCAGCATCATAATTACTTCCCATAATTCTAAAGGTGACAAAGTAAAGATATAGCGCCAACAATATCGTTTGAGCAATAAGAATAATGACCAGTGGCCCTGCCAAATCGGCAAGCATCCAAAGTTGTAATGACATAAGTGCCATAGCTAAAAATAGCGCCAATGAACCATTACCAAATACATCAATACAGCGATCAAACATCTCAATTCTAAAAATATGTTCTAAAATATTCCGTAGCACCACACCGCACATTAAAGCCCAAACAAAAGTTGGAAGCTCGAACCACTGACCTTTTGCAAAATCTGCCATAAAAAATGCAAAGCTAATACATACTGCGAACATCCCCATCGTTTTTACAGCGTCATCTGCTGTAATTAAACGTGTTTTTTCAGGATATTCAAAAGGTGCAATTTCAGATGCTGGAGGTGCTTCATTTCGACCATTTTCAGTCACAATTTCTTCTGCAAGTTGGTAACGACGTATTAAAAATTTAGCAACTGGTCCACCCATCATACCGCCAATGACTAAACCAAATGTTGCACTTGCCATTCCTAAAACAATTGCACCTTGTATGCCATGATCTTGCTCAAACACCGTGCCCCAAGCACCTGCCGTACCATGTCCACCCGTTAAAGTTACAGAACCTGTAATTAAGCCAATTAAAGGATCTAAACCTAAAAGTTTAGCTAAACTAATACCCAATGCATTTTGCAGTAATACAAAAATAATCACACAAATAAGGAAGACAACTAAGGTTTTACCACCCTCTTTTAACTTGCCTAAACTTGCGCTTAAACCCACAGAAGTAAAAAACATGAGCATGAAAATTTGCTGTATGTGTGCATCAAAATTCACAGTAATATTAAACTGTTTAAATAAAATATAAGTAACAACTGCGGCAACTAAACCACCTGCAACAGGTTCAGGAATATTGTATTTTTTTAAAATACTCATTTTATGAACACAAAAATACCCAATTAAGAGAACTAACACCGCAATGACAATGGTCATAAATGCATTTAATTGATAATCCATATTATATCCTTGTTATATTCCAGACACTTATATACAAATAATGCATTATTTTCAGCTTTAAATATGTAATTTTCATTATAAATATAAAGTTATATTTAATTTTAGGTATAAAAAAGCACCCTTTTGGGTGCTTTTAATTTCAAAACAACTTACTTTTTAGCAGGAACAGATGCTTCAGTAGTAATATTTACTGTAATCTTATCACCCACATTTGGCACATATGCACCTACACCAAATGCAGAACGATCAAATGTAGTTGTTGCATTAAAACCAATAGTTTCTAATTTAGTCATTGGATGTATAGCTTGTTGATTTAATACAGCATCTAAAACAACAGGTTTAGTCACATCTTTAATGGTTAAGTTACCTGTAATTTTGAAATTCTTTTTGTCTGTAGTTTCAACTTTAGTACTTTTGAATGTGATGTTTGGATATTTTTCAGCATCAAAGAAGTCAGCTTTTTTCAAATGCTCATCTAAAGCTTTAACGTTTGTATTTAAGCTCGCAAGTGGAATAGTCACATTTACAGATGACTTTTCTGGCTTCGCATTATCTACGTTAATTGTACCTTGAATGTCGCTAAAGTTTGCAGATGGTGTAGAAAAACCAAAGTGATTCCAGTTAAATACTGTTGCTGTATGTGTTGGGTCAATTTGATAAGCAACAGGCTTTGCCATAGAAAGTGTTGCAGCTGAAGCGAATGCCAAACCTAATGCGAGTGATTTAAATTTCATGTTTATATCCTTTTTTGAATATGAATAAGTCTATATTTTTCATTGAAAATTACACTGTTATGTATAAAACGATATGTTGCAAATATGGAACGATTGATTGTTATTAATTTGTAACTAAACAATTGAATCACATAATAAAAATATGTGATTAATACAAAGCTTTATTTATCAAATGGTCAAGTATCACAGCTACTAGAATTTGCGGTTAAACATAGCACCTTATTGTTAATGTTTCGTATTAAGGTTTACATAACTTCACCATAGCTTCTTTTTTTCTTATTTATCATTTGTATATAAGTCAAATAAATAATAGGCATATTATGAAGAAGTTTCTCAAATATCTACTTATTCTAGTCATTATATTATTCATTATTGGGCTCATTTTCTTATTTAGACCAATTGCATCTAAACCTGTTAAATCTGCTTCAGATGAAAAAGTTTTAGATGTTGTACTCATTGGTGGCGGCATTATGAGTGCCACATTGGGTACTTATTTAAATGAACTTGAACCTAATTGGAATATCCGAATGTATGAACGTTTGGATGCTGTGGCAGAAGAAAGTTCGAAAGGTTTAAACAATGCAGGTACAGGTCACTCTGGTTTTATGGAGATGAACTATACCCCTGAAAAAGATGGCAAAATTGATATTAAAAAGGCGATAGATACCGCATCTCAATTTGAAGTGAGTAAGGAATTTTGGTCTTATCAGGTTAAAAATGGCGTACTTGGGCAACCAAAAAGCTTTATTAACCCTGTTCCTCATATTGCTTTTGTTTGGGGTGATAGCGTTCCATATATGAAAAAACGCCATGAAGCTATGACTCAAAACCCAATGTTTGAAGGGATGAAATATTCAGAGAATCCTGAAGAAATTAAACAATGGGCACCTTTGGTTATGCAAGGTCGTGATGCTTCGCAAAAAGTTGCAGCAACACGTATGGATGTTGGTTCAGACGTTAACTATGGCTCTATTACCTCTCAGTTAATTAACAACTTAACCAAACAAGCTCAATTTAAACTTGAAACATCAACTGAAGTTACAGGCATTAGCCGTAACGATGACAATACGTGGACTGTTTCAGTTAAAAACTTGAAAACAAACACAACAAGTCATGTGAAATCTAAATTTGTATTTATTGGTGCAGGTGGTGCAGCAATTCGTTTACTACAAATGACAGGTTTAGAAGAAACTAAACAATATGCGGGCTTCCCTATTGGCGGTATTTTCTTAATGACCGACAATCCTAAAGTGACAGCTATGCATACCGCTAAAGTGTACGGTAAGCCTGAATTGGGTGCACCGCCTATGTCTGTTCCACACATTGATACACGTTATATTGATGGTAAAAAATATGCGTTATTTGGTCCTTTTGCGACATATTCAAATAAGTTCTTAAAACATGGTTCTCAGTTCGATTTAATGGATTCGACCAACAAGAACAATGTTATTCCAATGGCAACAATTGGTTTAGAGAATTTAGATTTGGTGAAATATTTAATTAGCCAAGTTGCAATGACGAAAGAAGATCAATTTAACGAGCTTAAAAAGTATTATCCTGAAGCGAAAATTGAAGATTGGACATTAAACCAAGGTGGTCAACGTGTTCAAATTATTAAGAAAGTGCCAGGTAAAGATGCAACTTTGCAATTTGGTACTGAAATTTTTGCCTCTAAAGATGGTTCTGTAACTGCGTTGTTGGGTGCTTCTCCGGGTGCTTCGACTTCTCCATACATCATGCTAAGTTTGATGGAAAAAGCGTTCCCTGAACAAGTGAAAGGTAAATGGAATGGCAAGCTGCATGAAATTGTTCGTTCTTATGGGCAAGATTTAAGTGCTAACCCTGCTCTTTTAGATCAAGTTCGTACTTATACAAGTTCAACTTTAGGTTTGAATTATACGCCTACGCGCCATGCGGCAAATGATTCTACTGCGGTTGTTCCTGCTGTTGCGAATGCAAAATAATTTATTTCCAATTCCATAAAAAAGATGAGCTTCGGCTCATCTTTTTTTTGTTTTAAATAATGTGATTATTCGATGTCATACACCCAGTTTCGAGCTTGTTTGTCGGTGATGGTTTCACAAACGTAATAGTCGTGATCCCAAGCATCGGGATGAAAAATGTCCTTTTTGGTGTAAATGACATTCTTGCCTTTTTCGACACAGACAAAGCTTTCACCTTGGTCTTTAACTTGTGTTCCGTTGAGGAAACCACCAATGCAGAGGAATCGGGATTGTTTTGCCATTTACATCAACTTACTAAATCATTTTTTAATGTGAGGATTAAATCATGAAAATTCGTATCTTTTACTAAAAACTATCATATTTTTTGATAAAATCACGACCAAAATCAGTTAATTCATAAATTCTACCTTCACCACCTAAATCATAAATAAAATTATTTTTAATCAGTGACTTAATAGCCTCCTCCCATTTCAAATAGCTTCTAGCATCCTTATTTTTGTTTATGATTTGATTATTAAATTGAATGAATAGACCAGTTTGAAAATCTTTTCCTCTTCTTATAAAATTATCCTTACTTAAAGATAAATATTTTAATAGATCTTTCTCAAAGTCATTTAAATTAATTACACTTTTAAATAAATTTTTATTTATTAATTGATTAGCTAAATCATTTTTATCTTTTCTTAAAGTCTCAATTTTATCTTTAGTCATTTTCTTTAAATCTGCATTTTCGATTTTTTCAACAACTTCATCCCTTTTAGCTTGATCAATGATTTCTTTTTCTTGATTTGCTAATTCAATTGCTCTCTTTCTCTCAAGCTCAATTTTCTCTGATAAATATCTACTCTCGCGTTTTAAATCTTGAGAATTAATTCTTTCATAAGCTGATTTAGATAACCAACCAAATAAAACCTTTAACCACGGTGTTATTACAACAATACATAATGCTGCACTAATAGGACAAACTAGTAAACTCCATAAAGTAGTTTCAATCTCGAATAAGGCTATTTTTTCTTGTGCAGTACCAGCTGAGAAAGACAATAAGAATAAGCCTTTCCAATTAAATGCTAAAAAAGATAATACAAAGAATCCCCAATATGGTTCTTTAACACGTTATTAATTGCTTCAAACAAATCTTTCATTCAACACCAAAATTATAATTTTCAAATTAGCTAATATTTTCTTATATAAAAAAATAAGGGCTGATTAATCAGCCCTTATTTTTAACTCATATTACTTTAATTTTCAACAAATTAAGTTAACTGAGCAGCAGCAATTTTCTTCGTATCAACATCTTTAGCAGCATCTGTATAGTCGCTCATTTTGTCGAAACTTAAGTATTGGTAAATATCAGCAGACATGCTGTCAATTTGAGCAGCATATTCTTGATATTCCGCAGGTGTTGGTAATTTACCAAGTACCGCAGCAACAGAAGCAAGTTCAGCAGAAGCTAAGTAAACGTTAGCACCTTGACCTAAACGGTTCGGGAAGTTACGAGTAGAAGTCGAAACACAAGTAGTGTTCGGAGCTACACGTGCTTGGTTACCCATACATAATGAACAACCTGGCATTTCAGTACGCGCGCCAGCTTTACCATAAGTATTGTAGAAACCTTCTTCCATCAATTGACGCTCATCCATACGAGTTGGTGGAGCAATCCACAAACGAGTATTTAATACGCCACCAGGAACTTTCTCTAACAATTTACCAGTTGCACGGAAGTGACCAATGTTAGTCATACATGAACCAACAAACACTTCGTCAATTTTCACGCCTTGAACGTCAGATAACAATTTCGCATCATCTGGATCGTTTGGACAGCAAAGAACTGGCTCTGTAATTGTAGCTAGGTCAATTTCATACACTTTCGTGTATTCAGCATCAGCATCAGCTTTAAGAAGTGATGGGTTCGCTAACCATTTTTCCATGTTCTCAACACGACGAGCCATAGTACGCGCATCGCCATAACCTTCAGAAATCATCCACTTAAGCATAGTGATGTTTGAACGAAGGTATTCAGCAACTTTCTCTTCAGAAAGCGTGATAGAACAACCAGCAGCTGAACGTTCAGCAGAAGCATCAGAAAGTTCGAATGCTTGCTCAACAGTTAAGTCAGTTTCCATTTCTGTTAAGTCGATTTCTAAAATACGACCAGAGAAGATGTTTTTCTTACCTTTCTTCTCTACAGTTAAGTCACCTTGCTGAATCGCAACGTAAGGAATTGCATGTACTAGGTCACGTAGAGTGATACCAGGTTGCATTTTACCTTTGAACTTAACAAGTACAGATTCAGGCATATCAAGTGGCATAACACCAGTTGCAGCAGCAAACGCTACAAGACCAGAACCCGCTGGGAAAGAAATACCAATTGGGAAACGAGTATGTGAGTCACCACCAGTACCAACAGTATCTGGAAGAAGCATACGGTTTAACCAAGAGTGGATAATACCGTCGCCTGGGCGTAAAGACACACCACCACGGTTCATGATGAAATCAGGAAGCGAGTGTTGCATTTGAACGTCAACTGGCTTTGGATAAGCAGCTGTATGACAGAAAGATTGCATAACTAGGTCAGCAGAGAAACCTAGG
Organism: Acinetobacter faecalis; assembly: GCF_034187745.1. Lineage (NCBI taxonomy): Bacteria > Pseudomonadati > Pseudomonadota > Gammaproteobacteria > Moraxellales > Moraxellaceae > Acinetobacter > Acinetobacter faecalis. The sequence goes on from NZ_JAXHPF010000003.1 coordinate 270,159, forward strand.
CAAGCTAAGTCTTTCAATTCGTCACGAGTCATTGGACCTGTTGTATCTTGAGAACCAACAGTTGTCATCTTAGGTTCGCAGTAAGTACCCGGAAGTACACCTTGACCTTCAGGAAGACCACAAGCGCGACCAACCATTTTTTGAGCTTGAGTGAAGCCTTTACCAGTAGCAGCAGGCTGAACTGGAGTACGGAATAAAGTCGATGGAGCAAGACCTAATTCTTCACGAGCTTTAGTTGTTAAGCCACGACCAACGATTAAGTTGATACGACCACCCGCACGAACTTCGTCAAGAAGTACTGGAGTTTTAAGTTCAGCTTCAGCAATAACAGCGCCATCTTTAGATGCAGTTACTTTTGCAGCAGCGTGATCGATGTTTAGAACGATTTCATCGCCCATGTTCATGTTAGCAACATCAATCTCGATTGGTAACGCACCAGCATCTTCCATTGTGTTGAAGAAAATTGGAGCGATTTTAGAACCTAGGCAGTAACCACCGTCTTTTTTGTTCGGGATGTGAGCAATGTCATCACCAAAGAACCAAAGAACAGAGTTAGTTGCAGATTTACGAGATGAACCTGTACCAACAACGTCACCAACGTAAGCAACTTGGTTGCCTTTAGCAACTAACGCTTTAATTTGGCTTAATGGACCAACTTCACCTGGTTTTTCAGGGTTGATACCATCACGTTCGTTTTTCAACATTGCGTTAGCGTGTAACGGAATGTCTGGACGGCTCCAAGCGTCTTGTGCAGGTGACAAGTCGTCTGTGTTCGTTTCGCCAGTTACTTTGAAAACTGTAAGTTTGATTTCTGTTGGAACATCTTTACGGCTTGTGAACCATTCAGCATCAGCCCAAGATTGCATAACCGCTTTTGCATTTGCATTGCCCGCTTTTGCTTTATCAGCAACGTCATGGAACGCATCAAATACAAGAAGAGTTTTCTTAAGTGCTTCAGCAGCTAATTCAGCAAGTTCAGCGTTATCAAGAAGAGCAACTAAAGGTGCTACGTTATAACCACCAAGCATAGTACCTAGTAAGTAAACTGCACGTTCTTTAGAAACTAATGGAGAAGTACATTCGCCATTTGCCAAAGCAGCCAAGAAAGCAGCTTTTACATAAGCAGCTTGGTCAACACCCGCTGGAACACGGTTTTCTAGTAAATCAACTAGAAACGCTTCTTCGCCAGCTGGTGGATTTTTTAATAATTCAACTAATGCAGCTGTTTGAGCATCATCAAGTGGCTTCGGTGGGACTCCGAGTGCGGCACGTTCTTCAACGTGTTGGCGGTAAGCTTCTAGCACGGTGTAATTCCTCTTTTTAAAAAATTATTTACAAATTCCAGCCATTCACAGGCTTCGTAAATAATATGGACTACTTAATTTTACTAAAATTCCAGTTAAAAGTTAATGCGCTACAAGTGTTTCTTCGTGATGCTCATTATTTATTAACTAAATGATGCCAATCTTGATTATTCGGTAATCGAATTGCTAAAAATATGTACATCTAACTTGTATGTTTAACACTTTTTAAGCAGAAAAGAATCATTTAAAAGGCAACATGATGTTGCCTTCTAAATAAAAAAAATCATATTCAACCTTAGTGGACTGTAGTGCCTTGTATATATTGCTCTAAAGTTGATCGGCAGCCTGTAAATTTCATTTGAATTTGATCTTCATGCAACATTTGATGCGCTGCACTTGCAAAGGATATTTTAACTAAAAATAGTTTGGCTTGTTCATCTATAACTTGATCGATATACACTTTATCGCCCAAACTTAATACATAACTGCTACCACCAATAATGGCAACACCTTGCTCATCTTCCAAGAGCAAATCTGAATTGTGAAGATATCTAACGACTTCCATATGACTCTCCTTTTGTACTTGTTATAAATCTTAATATGACAAAAAAAGATAAGCTTTTCTATTAATTTGATAATATTTTATACAATGAATATTGCTTAGGCTATTTTTATTCTATGTAAAAAAAACCGTTCCTTAGAACGGTTTGTAATCTGGCATTTGATCATGCGGTGTTGCAATACATCTTTCTGTTACTTTTGCTTTAAGGTTATTGCGTGCACCTTCAACATCATCATTAAGTTCTGCTACTGGCAATTCGTAAGCTTCATCAATAATTTTTAAGATAAAACCTTTGGTTGTTTCATCATCAATTTTTTCTGCATGCTCAATTGCTTTGTCTTTTTCAATACCATTTTGACGATCTAACACAATTGAACGTGCTGCATTTCCTACGCTTGTACAGTAACCATGCCACTGCTCTTGCGGAGTTAAAGGTTTCTTTTCAGCACAGCCTGTTAATGCAACAAGAATGCCTAAAGCAAGTAACTTTTTCATTCAAAATCTCCTCTTGTGCCTATGATAATCAAATTTGTGCAAAATAAGAAATTTCAAATGTTCTAAATACAAAAAAGCCCTTTATAGCGCTTTTTTAATACTTAATTTCAACAAATTTTATGTATTCACAAAATTTCTTCTGTTTTAAATTCTGGATGTAATACTCGATATTCCTTTAAAAGCCTTTTTTCTGTCGCTAAAAAAGGTTTATTTTCTTCAAGCCAAGTTGACTTTCGTGTATCAAAGTCTGAATTCACTAAAAACCAATCTGAAACAACACCATAAATAAACGTATTATCTGAAAATACAAATTTCGCTTGATTGCGAATTTTGCTGTTAAGAAAAATTTTATGAGTGGGTAAAGCGCCAAATACGCCTAATTTTGTATACCGATACTCATATACATCGACCATAAAAAAAAGAATCCAATATCTAATCCTCTATAATATCTTAATTAGAGAAATTAAACCGATTGGACTCTTTTTTAATACTTAAGCAAATATGTCTAAAATGTTAACCGCAAGTTGCCGTTAAAATCTTTTTAGTGACAGGATCAATTGTTACAGTAATGCGCTCTATACGGTAATCCATAGTTACAGGTTGACCTGGCTTTACAGTGCGTACAATTGAAGACTGTGTTTTTTCTTTAATTTGATTTTCGGTTAAATCTTGCAGTCCAACCAATTTTTTTGCTTCTTCAGACACACATTCCGCATTATCTTTTCTAAAAAGCTCCCACTCTTCAATCACCTGCCCATTTGGTAAGTGGCAATAGCCAACTTGTCCATTAGTTTCATTTTTAATAGATAACTTTCCGCCCAAATCTACACAGTGTTTGCTTGCAGGGTTAGGCATACCTAGTTTTGGAGTAATGTCTTTTTGAGTTTGTGCTGTTGAACATGCAGTAATAGAAGCAAAAATTGCACCGATAAATAAGATTTTTTTCATGAGATTATTATCGTGGTAATAAAATTTAAATGTATCAGATTTAGACAGTTTATGTATTTAATAATCTAGCTTTTATTGAAAAGCCAACACTCAGTATTAATATCTTAACAGCCTTCCTTTTTCGATAAATACATAAAAAATAATCACTTATAATATAATTAATGATTCATGTGATATTGTAAAGGAATAGTGATTGGAGCCGTTAAATAATGAAAAACATCACACCAGAAGAAACACCCAAAAGTGCGAAAATTGAAGAGTCTTATACTACTGAATACAACGAATCGAAATATTTAATATGGCTTAGAAAACAAAATTGGTTCTTATGGGGCGGTATCACAGGTATTTTAATTGCCTTGTATAGAAACTATGATCGGATAATTGGTTGGTTTTCTTAATTAAATGTCATTCCCAATAAAAGCAATAAATTAATTCAATTTGCAGCTGCTCCTACATGGGTGTTTGTACAGCCCAAATTTTCTTTGCATATCAAATATCAATTTATATTTAAGTACCTTTTATCAAAGAAAAAGATAACTAATAAAAATACCAATTTATAGGGATGTTATTTTATAAAAAATCGAGTATTTTATAGCCAATCCAGGGGGGGGATTAATAATGAATAAACTTTTATCTGCAACTATTTTAAGTAGTACATTTTTTTTGATGAATCATAGTTATGCATTAACCATAGAAAATCCAACAAATGGTAGTGCTATTGGTACTTGGGGGGGAGGATGGGTAACTAGTATTTATGGTCAAACGATTAAATTAACAGATAGACAATATAATAAATTAGATAATTTTACTTTTTATCTAGGAACTACTCCAAACTCTTCACCTATCTCTTTTGATGCCTATATTTATAAATGGGACTCTACATCAAATAAAATTGTAGGGAATGCCGTATTCGAACAAAAAAATCTATTAGCAACAACAAACAATACAAATTTTACTCCTATAACTGTAAACACAGAGAATACTAAACTTGAGTCAAATCAAGATTATGTCATATTTTTATCATCTCTTGATTATTCTTTAAACCCTTCACTTTATTGGCGAACTGGGGAGGCTATTGATGGTGATTTTGTTTTTCTTAATGCATCAAGTTTTTCGGACGTAATTGATGACTCTTGGAGTTTTTGGCTTAATTATGACCTTGCTTATATTTTAAACCTCTCTCAGTGGCTTTCTGCTCAAGATACAATAGCATCTATGCAAAATAATATTTTGGGGCTTAACCAGTTATTCACAATCCAAGCCAATGCTTTAGAAAATTCACTGTCTCAAAAATGTTCTTATTTTAATAATGATAATTTTTGTGTTTCTTTCTCTGCTAACTATGCTCAAGCAAATAATTCTAGTGACATCGATGCGACTTCAGGTATTGTAAATGTTGCTTATAAAATTAACCAAAACTTTTATGTAGGTGGATCTTTAGAGCAAATTGTTTCTGATGTTCATTACTCAGATGTAAGCTATCGTCAAACTGCTCCAGATGTTTCGGTTTATACAGGCTGGAATCAAAATGATAATACTGAAGGCTTAAATGCTCATATTGCTTATCGTTATAGTAATGGTAAAGTTGATATAAAACGTGATCAGATTGCTTCTGCTGAAGCAGGACAAGGACGTTCTGATTTAATCACAAGTGCTTGGTATGCATCTTTAGGTAATACTTTTAATACTCAGAACAAAGCGCTTGTAACACCTTATATCGCTGTAAGATATTCTGACATTGAGCGTAAAGCATATACTGAAAACCTATCCAATAATGTGACCACGCCTTTAAGTTACGACGATCTTAATCGTAAAACCACAACAGCAATTGTAGGCGTAGAAGCAGTGACCACATTAACACCTAAAGTAAACATATCTGGTACAGTCGGTTATGAAAATGACCTTGATAAAAAATTCTCAAATTACTCTGCAACAGGTGTAGACGGTTTAACACCTTTAGATTTTAATGACGGTTATAAAAACAATCGCTTATTCTTATCTACAGGTCTTGATTATAACTTTGCTAAAAATCAAAACATAGGCTTAAACATATCATATCGTGAAAGTGCATTTACACCTTCAGCTGTGACAAGTGCTTCAATTGTATATCAAACTTCGTTCTAATTTTTAAAAGCCCTCACTTGAGGGCTGCTTTTCTTGCAATCGCTTTAAGGTACGTAAGAAAAAACAATCATTTAATATAATTTTTTCATACGCTAGAATCTCCAATTATAGAAAAAGTCGATTGCTCGTTCTAAAGACTGACTCGCTTCCATATATAAACGCTGATTCATTTGATAACGCAGCGTTAATTTATTTACAGGTGTAAATACACCAACACCGTATCGAATAAACAAATCTGGTGTGATATAGCCTGTTAAACTGACTTGCGTATCATCGCCTGTACCTTGTGCATCTAAAGCCAAACCGCTTAACCCGAAAGTACGTCCAATTTGGTTTGTTAAAGCACGTGTACCACCAAGCCCCATACTAATACCTGCTGCTGCAATGGTATTGTTTACATCAGACTTAAAGCCTTCTGTTTGACTTAAACCACTTGAACCTTCATTAATACGACCTGTAATAATTGCATTTAAAGCTTCTTGCTCAGACAACCCTGCATCGTTATACACTTGAATACTTGGGCTTGATGCTGTGCCTGTAATTCGAATGCCCACCAAACTGCTTTGGATGCTTTTATTGGTATCAATATCTAATGTTGGATTAGACAATGCGCCATTAAAACGAGCAATCGCACGATTTAAATCTAGGCTTTGTCCATAAGCTTCAATTTTTACACGCTTACTTACACCAATGGCACCATTAGCACGCATGGCAGTTTCAGAACCACGTTGCGTTAAATACAAACGACCCGTTAATGGAATACGGCTATCAAAGCCTTGGAAGATGACCTGATTACCCAAGCTTACATCTAGATCTGCATGAATAGACCAAGGTTTTGCCGCTTTTAAAATTGCAAGTTGGTCTTGTCCTTCATGTACCACACGCACATCTGAAGATACATTCACTACACTTGCTGTTGCTTCAGGCATAGAAATAAGTGCACGTGGTACATTTACTTCACCTTTCACAGATAATTTACTTTGGAATGGATAAGCCTGTAATGCAATATCTGTATTTACAATGGCTGTAATTAACGGCGCTTGGCGCACCAATAAATTATCACCTTTCAAATTCAGATTAAGTTTCGGCTCACCTTTCCAGTCGAAATCACCTGTAATTTTCCCAACGCCACGACCACTATTAAATGCGCCATTAATGGCAGCATTGTCTTGTCGAATAGAAGAATACAATTGAATATTGGTTAAATTAACAGGTAAAGAAATCATGCTAATTGCACCATTTTTCAAACGCATTTCACCTGTCACTAATGGCTTAGATAATGAACCATTCACTTTACCTGCAAAAGATAAACTACCGTCTAAACGGCGCACATCTGCAATAAATGGTTTAAGGACTTTTAGCTGTAATTCATTAAACGCAACTTCACCACGCATGGCTTTATTTGCAGAATAAGGATCAATTACAACATTGGCATAGCCTGTACCAATTGCAGGCGTTTTCACATCTAAACGTAGTTGTAAGCCTTCAGAAATACTTTTCGCAATCACAGAAATTTGGTCATATTTTAAATTTGAACCAATTTCTTGAGGATCATCTCCTGTAATACCAATAATGCCATTTTGAGTTAGAAGTTTGACGTCAATTTTTGGCTTTTGCCCCTGCGCCCAAGATGCTTTTGCATAACCATTTACCTTACCTGTAATGGCTAAACCATCTGGCATAAATGCAGAGAAATCACTTAAATCTACGTTCTGCGTTACAAAAGAAACATTACCCTTTGTTTTACTTGTGCGAATAGGCTGATCGAAACACAATTGACTTTGCTGACTCATCCAACAATGTGCACCAATAAATAACTCACTATTATTCGTGTGATAAATAACTGATGCATTTTGTTTTTGAACTAGGCGAGTTCTGAGTGAGTCAAAGTCACCTTTTTGAATTTGACCATACCAATCGTTATTGGCATTAAAACCACCTGCCAATTGAACATAAAATTCACTCAGTTTGTTTTCTGCTTTTACTTTAAGTACATGCGCCTTTCGTGTTCCTGCTACAGAAATTTCACCTTGTTGAATTTCACGTTCACCACTACGTAGCGAATTTAGTCGTGCAGTTAAAATAGTTGGTGTTGTATCTGAAGTTGGCAATTCACCTTCAATTTTCAACTGTTTTACACTAAACAAGTTATTAAAACTAAAACCATCTACAACCAAGTTTGCTGTTGCTTTTAAACGTGGTTTCGCCTGAACATTTAAATAGCCATACGCTTTTCCGCGCAAACCACTATAAATTTCATATAAAGCAGGTGCATTAATTTTAACTTTTAAGTTTTGCGCATTACCTGTCGCTTGAATTTGGTTTTGTGCATAAGACAAAAATAAATTATTGGCTTCAAACTGCTGCGGAACTAAACCCTTTTCATGTGAACTCAGCAACATTGCTAAGTTACCCGTACCACGAATAGGCTTATTGTTAATTCTTCCTGCCACGTTTAAACGAGATATGTTTACACGCTTAACTTTATCTGCCCAAAGTCCTTGGGTTTTTACAACACCCGAAACTTCACCACGAACGCTTGATACAAAATATTGTGGTTTAAAGCGAATAAGAGAGGCGTTTACATCCCAACCAATTCCATGCGTTAAGTTCACAATACCATCAGCAGAAATACGTCCTGCAACACCATTATGACTAAATTGATTAATTTTAATATATTGTGAAGTACCTGAAATTTTAGCTTTTAAATGACCTTCACTGCCTTCAATTGCACTTGCATTGAGCGCACCATCATAATCAACGGCAAAGCTTTTAAAAGCCCCACCATGTTTTTCATCATGGAATAAAATTGCTGCTGTCATTTTGCCTGTTAAGCGCACAGATTCATTTTGATCTGCTAAACGACCCGTTAATGAAATTGGATTTAAATGAATAATCTGCTGATTTGTTCTTGCATAACCATTGGCTTTTACGTGACCATTTAATAAATTAATTGGCGCTGCACTTGTTACCGTTTGCGGATTAAAATTATTGGCATTAAGTAATGCATTCCACTTTAATTGACGCTTATCTGTCGGTAATTCTACGAATGCACTGCCTTTTAAACCGCCTTGACCTGCACTAAAACTGAAATTAGGCACATTAAGGTTATTATCTTTTATATTTAACTGCGCTAAATATTGTCCCGCAGGTAAGGTAGATTTTTCATGTAGTTTGATAAATGTTTCCACATGAATATTTTGTTGATCATCTACTAAATTCAGCTTCACATCACCCGAATCGCTTTTTAACCAACCAATATACGGCATTTCACGGTCTAAACCTTTCCATGCAATATTCATAAGCATAGGTTCAGGTTTCTTGGTTTTAGCTTCTTTTTGATCTAATTTTAAATTCCAAGCTTCATATTTATCGAATGCAACATTGGCTGTTACATGTAAACCATCTTTCAATAAACCTGTAGATGCTAAATTTGCATCTAATGATGGTGGTAAGAAATCACGTACAACTTCAGGAATAATCTTATCTGTTGGTTTTATATTGTCTAAGCGACCTTTCATATCCCAAGTCACATGATCTTTCCAACTTACAACACCTGCAACATTCACAGCCCCATCTAAAAGCTGTCCATTCACATTTTCAATGTTGAGCTGATTCACTAAATCTGTGTGCATTGAAGCTGTATAACGACCTTCAGGAATATCTTGACCGCTTAAATCTGTATTTAAATCAATATTAAGACGTTCAATATCGCCATAATATTTTGCAGTTCCTTTTTTCGCAAAAAGCTTTTGATCTGTTAGTAATGGAAGATGATAGTTTCTAAATTTTACTTCACCTTTCATAGGAACATGTTCACGAAGCGGATGAACAATTCCCCATCCCGTTAAAAGGTCTGGTGTATTAGTAGCAAAACCAGCTTCAATGGTGTCTAAAGTACCGTTCGCAACAACATGAATACCATGAATATTCAAACTGTCATTTAACGATGGAAGATTTACATCGGCAGTGACTTTCAGTGGGTATTTTCCCTGATCAAAAGTCATTCCACCATTGGCATTTTTAACATTTAAATATCCCATGTCTAAATGGGTATTTTTAAATGTAAGTTCAGTACCTTTCCACAAAGCTTTTTCTAAATGAATATCGTTAAAATCAACTTGAGTGGAACCTGTAATAATTGCCAAATGGTCGACATCGGCTTTATCTACACGTAAAACAAATGGTAGTCGAATTTCATTATATTTAAATGGCTCATCTGAAGATGGACCTTTGGTTATAATTTGAAGATTTTCAACATTGGCATGTGTTAAATGAATTTCTTTTTTAACAATTGCACGCCAACCTAACGACACATCTGCCCGATCAATTTTTACATCTACAGACTCTAGCGTTACCAGTACTTTTTTTAGAATAATGCCATTCAGTAAATTTCCACTTTCATATTCATAGTGAATAATTTGCTGACGTTCAAGCACGCTATCGAGTAAAAACTTACTTCCTCGGTCGGTTGAAAACATAACTGCTAAAGCAGCAACAATAAAAAGAACTACAAAAAGAAGTGACATGAGTACACTTCTTAGTATTCTTCGCTTTTTAGGCAAAGCCGTTGGTAATTCTGGTTGCTGTTCCACTTCAGCCATAAATCTTCTCTAAACGTAAATTATAATTGTGAGCCAATAAAGAAATGTAAACGAATTGGTTTACTGTCATCCGACAAACCACTTGCAACATCTAAACGGATTGGACCAATTGGTGATGCCCAACGAATACCGACACCTGCACTATAAGCAGCAGGTGTTTTAAAGTCTGCATCATATGCATTACCAAAATCTGTAAATACCGCAGCGCGCCATCCTTCAGAAAATTGATAATTATATTCAAGTGAACCTACAGCAAGCGCTTGACCACCCACTTTAAAACCATCTTCTACAGGAGATAAACTCTTATAGTCAAAACCGCGCATGGTTTGATCGCCACCCGTTACATAACGTAAGTTATAAGGTACACGGCTAAAATCATCTGTAAAGATATAGCCCAAATCTGCACGACCTACAAATTGATGATCATAGCTTTCACCTACAGAATAAATGAAACGCCATCCAGCATTGGCAATTGCCATATTGACATCGGTTAATAGGTTCTCACTACCAACTTCAACTTTATAAGTTTGCTTAAAGCCACGTGTTGGATTTACACGTTTATCTGAATCTACACGAGAGATTTCATAACCAAATAGTAAAGACTCTTGCTCAGGATTTCCCGTACCCAAGAAACTATCTGGAATATCCTCTACATTAAATATACCTTGCCCTGTAAGTCGATCAAGTCTGTAACGAACACCCATTACGTGTTGCCAACTACCACGCGGGTTTTTAATGACTCGGTCTGCACCTAATACAGCAGATTCAATAAGTAAATTCCCTGTATCAGAAATGTCTTTACGCTCTTCACGCTCATAACCACCCACTAAAGAAATATAGTCATTTAATGGATGGTTATATGGAATGTTGTATCGACCATCAATGGATTGACGCTTTTCAGACAATTCAAAGTTTGCATCGAAAGAATGACCACGCTTATTCACAATTGCACGGCGATATTGACTACGTAAACGTACGCCTGTGTCTGTACCATAACCTAAACCGACTTCAGCATTATTTAACTTATCGGCATTTAAAGTCACAACAACAGGTATTTTTTTATTTTCACGAGCTTGAGCTTTTAAACGTTCGGTTTCATCTTCTCTTGTTTCTTGCTGAACTTGAAGTTTTCTAAACTCTTTATTGTCTTCATCTTGACCAAAACCAGCAAACTGATCTTCATTCACCACATTTTGTTTTACTTCAGTTGAAGATGCATCTGCTACAGGTCTTGAAATTGGATCTGATGAAGTACCATTTGCTAAATTTTCCAAATCAATTAAAGCTTGAAGATCGGGTGCATATTCCAATTTATTCTCAACAGGATCCGGTCGAACAGCATCAACTAAAGTGTAATTAAAATAACGTGAGTTCGTTAAGTTATTCGCTAATGTATTTACACGCCAAAATGCATAATCTTGACCATCTTCCCAAGGCACTAATTGTTCAAGAATATCTCGATCCAAAGGAAATTCTTTATTTGGATCGCTCATACGGAATTCAACAGCACCAATTTTATATCGGTCGCCTGTTTCATACTTTAAATTAATATCTGCAGTGTCTTGTGGTTGTGAAACTTTTACATCGTGCATACGCCAATATGAATCGAAATAACCATTATTGGTTGCAGCTTCTGCAATACGTTCTTTGGTTTTTTCGTATAAACCATGATTAAAAACATCGCCTTCAGATAAATCTGGCAATACACCTATCACTAAGAATTGTGATTGAGTTTGCCCTGCACCGCTAAATTCAACATTATTGGTTTTTACAACAACAGGTTTATTCGGAACAACTAAAACCTTAACTTTACCATCACCAATTTTTTCAAATTTAAATTCTGCATTATAAAAACCAACCGCTTGCGCAGCCTGATTTGACATCGTTCTTAATTGAGAAATAGATGAAATAAAATCATCAAATGCTTCTACGGTATAACTTGATAATTTGGCTTCTATATTGCTCTTTAATAATTCGACTGATGCCTTTTCACTTGCAGTAAATGTATCTAGATTATCTGTAACAACGACTTCTGCACTAATACGAGGAATAGCTTGTGCATTACCAATCTGTGGAGGACGAACTTTATTATAAATCTTTCTAAAGAAACCTACTTTCTCAGGCTCTTTCGGTTCATCGCTACTTAAACTTAAAACATTTAGCGTGCGACCTGTTTCATTCGCTTCTACAATAATTCTGCTATCTGCATGAATACTATTCATTAATGCATCAACATTTACAGGCGCTTGATTGATTTCTGCTAAATCTTGTTTTGTAGCATCATTTACAACAATGTCTTTAGATTGTTCTGCACGGTTTTTTTCCGCATCTTGTTTTGCTTGTTCTGCAACCTTAAAAATATCTTGCACCATCTGATCATCAACAGACAATTCAGGCAAGCTCTCTAATTCATCTATACCTATCGGTGCAAACTCTTCAATAGGATTAGGAGCGTTCATTTGATCTTGAAGCATTTGGTAGCTGTCAAAATCTTCATCAATTGCATAAAGCTGTTTATTGCTATGCAGTTTAAATTCTGAATTTATGTTATTCGCATTGGCTTTTATTTCTTCTTGATATTCAGCAGGCAACTCTATAGGGCTCATTTCAGCTTGAGTTTGATTTTCTGCAAAACCATGCTGCGCCATTAAGCCTAAAAAAACACTCATACATAATTGTTTATGACCTACTCGTTCCAATAAAGAATGAATACTTAAACTTAATGTTGATTTTTTGAACTTCAATTTTTCAGGCATAAAACGTTAAACCAATCTAATATTTTTTAATATGAAATCCGTATCAATACTATTATACGAGTAAAAATACTATATGACATTCATGATTGAATAGCCTTAAAATATCATACAGGAATTTTATAGTATTATAGAAGTTGCTCACATTTTTTAATAAAACTTTTAAAACAGTGCCAAAGCTATGGATAACAAAGAACATCTATTAGGTACACGTCGTTTTTTACCGATGTTTATCACACAATTTTTTGGTGCTTTAAACGATAATGTTTATAAACAAGCCCTGTTATTGGTCATTACTTATGGTTGGATTCAACAGCAAGCAGCAGATGTAAGTACGCTCAATAATTTGGCGGCACTGTTATTCATATTGCCTTATTTTATTTTTTCAGCAACCGCAGGACAAATTGCCGATAAATATGAAAGATCTCGGCTTGTTCGCTACCTAAAAATATCTGAAATTATCATTATGATTTTAGCCACTGTTGGCTTTTTAATTGGTAATTTGTGGTTACTTTTACTTGCACTGTTTTTATTGGGAACACATTCGACATTTTTTGGTCCCATTAAATATGCAATTTTGCCTGAAATTTTAAAACCAAATGAGTTGATGTCTGGAAATGCCTTATTCCAATCTGGCACATCTATGGCAATTTTAATTGGTATGATTTTAGGCGGTGCGGTTATTTCCTTATCTCAAGGAAATTTAGTTTGGATTAGCTCAACCGTCTTAATCATTGCTATTTTAGGTTATATTTCTAGTACATTTATTCTTAAACAAAAAGTAAACCCTAATAATATTCAGGTCGATTGGAACTTTTTTAGAACAAGCTTCCAAACCATAAAATATGCAAAAAGCCTTCCGCTTATTTTTACAATTTTACTTGGAAACTCTTGGTATTGGTTTTACGGTGCAACTTACCTCACCCAAATTCCACAACTTACCCAACAGTATCTTTATGGAAATGAAAATGTCGTTAGCCTTTTACTAACTTTCTTTTCTGTTGGTATTGGCGTTGGGTCGCTTTTATGTAGAAAAATTGGTGGTACAGAAGTTAATATTAAAATGGTTCCTATTGGTGCGATTGGTTTAACTGTTTTTGCACTTTATTTGGCTGCAAGCATCTCTTTTGTACCTGCTCATACAGGTGAATTACTTTCACTTACTGAAGTATTTCATCAACATGCAAGTTATTACCATGTCATGATTGCCATTACATTATTAGGCATTAGCGGTGGTTTTTATATCGTACCGCTTTACGCCATGATGCAAGCCTATTCACCTTGTTCTCATCGTGCACGTGTAGTGGCTGCAAACAATATTTTAAACGCAATTTTCATGGTAACTTCTGCTATATTCTCTATCATTGTATTAAGTATCTTAAACATAGATATGAAAATACTGTTTTGTATTACCGCAATTTTAAGTGCAATATTTTCAATTTGGTTACTCATTCGAATTAAGCCATTATTAAAAACTGCACAACTCTCGTTGGAGGATTAACTCATGCGTCAATTTACGGGTATCGACAAGCTTATCAATTCATTCGATCAGGCTTTGCGTAGCTTAGTACCAGGTGCAACATCTGCTCATCGAGAAAATCCTGCAAATGAAGTAGATACACAACTTGCAGTAAGTGAAGCGCGTCATGTGGCTGGCTTAATGCGTGTAAATCATAGTGGTGAAGTGTGCGCTCAAGCTTTATATCATGGGCAAGCACTTACGGCGAAATTACCCAATGTACGTCGTGAAATGGAATTTGCCGCAATTGAAGAGCAAGACCATTTAGCGTGGTGTGAAGACCGATTAAAAGAGCTCGATAGCCACACAAGTTTATTTAACCCAGTTTGGTATAGCTTGTCTTTTGGGATGGGCGCATTAGCGGGTATTGCTGGCGATAAATATAGTCTTGGTTTTGTTGCAGAAACAGAACGCCAAGTAAGCTTGCACTTAATTGATCATATCAACCAACTTCCTTCACAAGATGATCGTTCACGTAAAATTTTAACGCAAATGAATGAAGATGAATTACATCACAGAGATACAGCTTTAAAAGCAGGCGGTGTAGATTTACCACTTCCTGTACGTGTTGCAATGACAGGTATTTCTAAGTTAATGACTAAAACGAGTTATTACATTTAAAGATTTATTTCTCACATAAATAAAAAAGCCCCTTTCGGGGCTTTTTTATTGTGATTTTAAGCTTCTTGCTTAGACTCTGCTGCATCTATTAAATCTGCTTCTAAAATTTGAAGTGATTCAATTTCTTCACCAGATTCAATAGTACGATGCACTGCTTTACGCGTTGCTCGAGTAATTAAAGAGTTTAAGTCTCGTCCTGACATACCATCTGTAAGTTTTGCAAGTTCCTGCACTTTTTCACTCACATCAAATGCAACAGGTTTCGAGCTTAAAAGTAAGCTTAAAATTTTCGCACGTGCCTCTACATCTGGTAAGCCAATTTCAATTTTACGTTCTAAGCGTGACAATAATGCAGAGTCGATATTTTCAGGGTAGTTCGATGCCGCAAGCAAGAATACTTGTCCTGCTTTGGTTGCCACACCGTCAATCTCTTGCAGTAATTGTCCCACAATTTCTTGTACAAAACCGTCAGAGTTTCCACCACGAGAACCCGCAATAATGTCAATTTCATCAATAAACACAATACACGGCGCTTGTGAACGCGCTTGTTCAAATAGTTGTTTAACTTTCGAACCAGACTGACCAATAAAGTTCGCTTTTAAATCTGATGTTGCAGCAGCAATAAATGATAAACCTGATTGACCTGCTAAAACTCGTGCAATTTGAGTTTTACCTGTACCCGGTGGACCATATAACAAAATACCTTTTGGTGTAGATATTCCAAGCTTATTTAAACGTTCAGAATTACGTAATTCTTTACCTAAATTTTGGAATTCATTTAAGGTTTTCTCTGGTAAAACAATATCATCCCAAGATAAGGTCTTCACTTGTGTAGACGATTTACCACGCACTTTCCGTACTTGTGCAACCAACGTTTCAATATTTAAATCTGAGTTAATATTCTCAGCAACCAATGTTGCAACAAGTGTATGAATATCACGACCTGACATACCTGAAGTTTCAGTCACTAACTCATCTGTTACTTCAATATTAAGCTCCGCCATCTTAAATTCATTCTTCAAGATGTTTGCACGCGCCTTATCATTTGGTAAACCAATTTCTACCGTGGTGGTGAATCGTGAAAGAATTGCATTGTCTAAAATGTCGTGACGGTTCGTTGCACCAATCACAAATACTTGGCCTGCTGCCTGATTAAAACCATCCCACTCAGAAATAAAGGTTTGCACCAATTCATTGCCAAAACTGTCGTTATCTATACCACCGCGTTTTGCAAATGCGCTTTCACATTCATCAATAAACAAAATCGTTGGTGAGTTATCTCGACAACGTTGCCAAAGCTCTTTTACTTTTGGCGCAGTTTGTCCAATATGACCCGCTTTTAAATCTGCAATATTCACAGCTTCAAAATGGCAGTCTGCTTGTTTTGCAAGCTTTCGTGCAATTAAGGTTTTACCCGTACCCGGTGGACCATATAACAAAACACCTTTTGGAGATGGCTTACGACCTGAAACGAATAGATCAACCAGCTTTAAAATACGGTCTAATGTTTCTTCTTCAAGCGCAACATCTGACCAATTTTCCATGACATCATTTAAGGTCGAAATACGTTTTTTCAAAGAAGATAAAATTTGTTTATGACGCTCAGCTTCTTGTGAATGTTCAGCAAACTCTTGAATTGGCTTAATGTCATCTTGTACTTGATTGGCAAATTCTTTTAAAAACTTCTCACGAACAGTCCATTCTTGTTGAGACAAGTTTGCAGTAATATCAATGATCTGTGGTTCACCATTTTGTTGCACATGAAGCAATGCATAAATTTTCTTAGTCTCAAGATTTTCAAATGCAACAAATGACTCACCAAACATATTGCCAAATCTTTTATCAATTCGCCAATTAGAAGTAGAACCATTACCCTCATTAGATGGCGCAACGGTTGCAATATATGGATGATTAGAATCTCCACTTTCCTTTTCGCTAAACTGCATAAACGATACTTTAAATGTACCTAATTTAAGTAGTGCTTGGCAGGCGCCTTCAGTTTTTTTAGTTGCGGCTTTGGTCATTGCTCTTCGAACAAGCCACACATAAATACCAAAAACAACCAAGTAAGTTAAAAAACGACCAAGAATATATTTTAAGAAATATGGTGCAACGAAAATGAGCAAAACCCAAATTACAATAGTTGCAAAACCACTCTTGGTTAAAGTGCGTAAAGATAGTGATGAAAATAACTCTTTCTTACGTGCATCATCTCGAATTTTCTGTACTGCATGCTTTACCGAATTGGCTAATTTAAGCTCTATATTTCGAGCTGCTCGCTCAACTGCAGGATAATACTGCTCCGCTTCTTTAAATGCTTCTTCACTTTGTGCTTTAATTCCATCTAGCTCAGCAATTGCCTTATTATATTGCTGTGCTAAATACCCCTCATTTTGTAAATTATCATTTGCCATGCAATAAACCATTTATCATTTTCATTATATTTATTATGCAAATAATCTTGTAAATTGCTAGGCAAAATATTTATATTTTCGAACAAAATCCAACATTTAAATTAACCATATATTCCAATAATAAAAAAAAGCCTCAAAAGAGGCTTTTTTTATGAATAATTATCGTGCATCAATTGGTGGAACTTTACGCAGCTCAGGTCCTGTATAATCTGCACTTGGGCGAATAATACGGTTATCAGAACGTTGCTCCATCACATGCGCAGCCCAACCTGTTACACGCGACATTACGAAAATTGGTGTGAATAATTTCGTTGGAATATCCATAAAGTGATAAGCAGATGCATGGAAGAAATCGGCATTACAGAATAATTTCTTCTCGCGCCACATCACTTCTTCACAGCGCACAGATACAGGATATAAAACGGTATCACCCACATCTTTTGCTAAACGCTCAGACCAAATTTTAATAATGCCATTTCGTGGATCATTATCTTTATAAATAGCATGACCAAAGCCCATAATTTTTTCTTTACGCTCAAGCTTACCTAGCATTTCACGTTCAGCTTCTTCTGGCGATGTCCAATTTTCAATCATCTCCATAGCAGCTTCGTTTGCACCACCATGTAAATGACCACGCAATGAACCAATCGCACCTGTAATACATGAATGCATGTCTGACAATGTTGATGCACAAACACGTGCAGTAAATGTAGAAGCGTTAAACTCATGCTCTGCATACAAAATTAAAGAAACATTCATTACTTGTTCATGCAATTCATTTGGCTTTTCACCACGTAATAAATGTAAGAATTGCGCGCCAATTGAATCATCATCTGTATTTTCATTAACACGAACACCATCGTGGCTGAAACGATACCAATAACAAATAATGGCAGGTAAAGTCGCCAAAATACGGTCTGCAACATCTTGTTGATCTGCAAAAGAATATTCTGTTTCTAAATTACCTAACATTGAAACGCCTGTACGCATTACATCCATTGGATGCGAATTTGCAGGAATTCGCTCCAAAACTTCTTTTAACGTTTGTGGCAATGAACGTAAAGATTTTAATTTTGCTTTATACGCTTCAAGCTCTTTTTTATTTGGCAATTCACCAAAGAAAATTAAATAGGCTACTTCTTCAAATTGACAGTTTTCAGCAAGATCTTGCACATCATAACCACGATAAGTTAAGCCTGCTCCGCTTTTACCTACTGTAGATAACGCAGTTTTTCCTGCAACTTGACCACGCAACCCTGCGCCTGTAAGTACTTTTCCTTCAGCCATTTTTTTAATTCTCCTGTTTAAACAGTTTATCTAATGTATTTTCAAAGGTGTGATAATCTAAAAATTCGTAAAGTTCTTTTCGTTGTTGCATTTTATCGAGTACGTTAACCTGAGTTCCTTGGTCACGAATAGCATGCATAACTTCTAATGCTGCTTTTTGCATTGCACGTGTTGCAGAAAGTGGATACAACACCATCGAAATACCTTGTTCACCAAGCTCATCGACTGTGTAATAAGGCGTATCACCAAATTCTGTAATATTTGCCAAAACAGGTACACCCACCGCATCGCAAACTGTTCTGTACATTGTAATGTCTGTCATTGCTTCGGCAAAAATTGCATCTGCACCAGCTTCTACACATGCACAAGCACGGTCAATCACGGCATTTAAGCCTTCTTTTTGCAAAGCATCAGTACGTGCCATAATCACAAAATTAGAATCGGTTTTTGCATCAACCGCAGCTTTAACACGATCAACCATTTCTTGTTGCGTTACAATTTCTTTATTTGGACGATGTCCACAGCGTTTTTGAGCAACTTGATCTTCAATATGAACAGCCGCAGCACCTGCAGCAATCATTTGTTTGACTGTACGTGCAATGTTAAATGCACCGCCCCAGCCCGTATCAATATCTACCAATAATGGTGTATCTACACGTTCTGTAATACGGCGAACATCTTCTAAAACATTGTCTAGGCTAGTCATTCCCAAATCTGGAAGACCATAAGAGTAATTTGCAACTCCTGCACCCGATAAATAGATTGCTTTGTATCCGACTTGCTTTGCCATCATGGCAGAATAAGCATTTACAGTGCCCATAATTTGTAATGGTTTTTCAGCATCCAATGCTTGTCTAAATGCTAAACCTGCAGACTTTTGTTGTGTCATTGTCCTTTCCACAGTATCAATATTATTTATCGAACTTCGAGTATATCCATAATTTTTGATCAATCTACGCCCAAATTGCACGAAAATTATAGAACTTTAGTCATAAGTTAGATGAATATTCACACGATTCTAAAAAATATTTGAAGCGCCACGGCACCTATAATATTTGGTATAATTTAAATTAGTCATCTTCATAAATATGCCAATGCTCAATACTTTTCAGTTTCAAACATCTCATGATATTCCAGCCACTAAACGTGGTCATGAGCGCTGTGTAGCACTTCTTGAAAGTGCGGCTGAATTGTTTCTAAGCCGTGGCTACGATGCTGTTTCATTAGATGACATTGTGAATCATGCAGGTGGATCAAAAGCATCAATTTATAAGTATTTTGGTAATAAGGACGGTTTATTTAAGGCTATTTGTGATTATCGACGCATTCAATTTTTTGAAGATATCAGTGTTACGTGTGATCAAAAATCTATAGATTTACGAACAAATTTAGTCACCACTTTATTGAACTTCTATGCGCATATTCAAAAGCCAGGAAATGCATCTTTCATGAAGTTAATTATGGAGCAAGGTCAGCGTAATCCTGATATTGCTCGCCATATACATGAAAATGGTCCACTCAAAATTCAACAAGTGGTTGCAGATAGCCTAAAAAAGGCGCATGAGAGCGGTTTGTTATATTGTGAAAATCCACTTTATTCTGCACAACTTTACTTTGGAATTTTACGTAATTTAGAATGGCGAATTATTATTGGCGTTCCATTAGAACAAGATGATCAAGAAGTGTTCAAATATATAAACTACGCGGTAGATCGCTTCTTAGACGGTCATCAAAAAGGCTAGTTTTTTTGCTTTTTTGTATAATTATAGTATAGAGTGTTCGATTCTCCTTTTTTCATCAACCAACCAACAACTAATTGTTGTTTCTATTCAACAATTATTGTGGAGTAACCATGGCTCTACGTCACTTTCTTACTTTACGCGATTTATCTACTCTCGAACTAAACCAGATCATCCAACGCGGTATTGAGCTGAAACGAAAGCAGCACAATAACGAAGTTTTCCAACCTTTTGTTGGTAAAGTGATGGGCATGATTTTTGAAAAATCGAGCACCCGTACACGCGTTTCGTTTGAAGCAGGTATGAGCCAGTTTGGTGGTAGTGCAATTTTCCTTTCTTCTCGTGATACGCAATTAGGTCGTGGCGAGCCAATTGAAGATTCTGCACGTGTAATTTCAAGTATGCTTGATATTGTGATGATCCGTACTTTTGGCCATGACATTGTAGAACGCTTTGCTTCTTACTCGAAAGTTCCTGTAATTAATGCTTTAACTGATGATCACCACCCTTGCCAATTGCTTGCGGACGTTCAAACTTACGTTGAACACCGTGGTTCTATTGAAGGCAAAACTGTGGCATGGATTGGTGATGGCAACAATATGTGTAATTCATATATTGAAGCTGCGCACATGTGGGGCTTTAAGTTAAAAATTGCTGCGCCTAAAGGTTATGAACCACAAGAGAAATTTTTGTCTGAATTTGCGCATTGTGTAGAGCTTGTAGATTCTGCTGAAGATGCGGCTGTTAATGCTGACTTAATCGTGACTGACGTTTGGGCAAGTATGGGACAGGAAGAAGAGCAAAAAATTCGTGAAAAAGCATTTGCTGATTTCCAAGTAAATGAAAAATTAATGGATTTGGCTCACCCAGATTGTTTATTTATGCATTGCTTACCTGCGCACCGTGGTGAAGAAATTTCTGAAAATATGCTAGAGCATAAAAATGCTGTAGTTTGGGATGAAGCAGAAAACCGCTTACATGCTCAAAAAGCTTTAGTTGAATTTTTATTAAATGAAAATTTAAAGAAAGACTAAAAATTGATTTAAAAAAGCCCTGAATTCGGGGCTTTTTTATTGATATATTTATTTCGTATAATCGCCATTATGTTAAATGGTGGGATCAGCATCTTATAAAAGAAGTAGTAAAGGACTCTATCTGTCCATTTTCTGAAATGTATTCATCAATTGAATATAATTTATTATCAATCAAGACATAGTGAACTTTCTCTTGTTCTCTATAAAGACTTCCTGGTTCTTCACTATGAAATGTATATCTAAATCCCACACCGGATAATTCATTAGCAGGACTTTCAATGAATTGGGTGATGTTTATATGAGAATATCCTTCGTAGCGCTCATCTTTAATCTGATTTACTTCACTATTTTTTATACTTAAAACTCTGAAATCATCGCCATTCACGATGCCACGACAGGCGGTTTTATCAGTTCCCCATTTACCAATAAATATTGTACTGATTTGTGAGGCATATGCTGAGTTAAAAAATATTGTTGGTAAGAGAATGACTAAAAAAAATTTCATAAAAATCTCATATCACTATATTAATTAATATTACCTATTACTTTCCTAAAAACTTTATTCCAAGTTTTATCTTCTTCGCTATATTTTAAACGAGTTTGTATAACTAATGAGGGTGCGAAATTTATGTCATCTGGTGCGTAATCTCTACTAAATACATCATATTCTTGATTATTTATTTTGGTAATCTTATCAATCGTGAATGCTAAAATTGCATGTTTATTAAACTCAAAAGCATCATCTAATTTTGGATTATTACCTTCTTCAAAATACCCATTATTTACAACTAAAGGCTTTAATTGATACATAGGACCATAGGTGCTAATGACTTCGGTTACGAAATATGAAGAAGTACTTACGGGATTATTAGCCATTTGACATCCTTTGTTCCCTTGCCATAAAACATAGTAAATAGCTTGAGAAGCTTCATTATTTTCAGGAGTCTCTACTATTGGAGCTTGTATAGTAAAAACGTCTTTTAAACTAGTTTTAAATGTGGTGTCACTAGAACGTTCAAAAGATGTGTCACAAGCTATGGAGGTTACATATTGTTTAACTAAGTTGAGGGCGATATTTTTTTCAAAATTTTCTTTTTGCAAAGCAGTTTGAGCATGTGCAATATTCAAAGATGATAAAAGAAATAAAGTCGTTATTATTTTCTTCATGTATAGTCCCAAAAAATTCTAAAAAACAATTATATATAAACAATATGTTTAAGTATATTTTTGATTATCTATTTAGAGTTTCTAAAATTAACATAATACACGTTATACGCACTGTATTTAATTAATCATTTTAAATCAGATTCTTATAATCCACCCAAAAGCCCAGTCATTAGCCATTGGGCTTTTTCAATAATTTGTTATGTTCCACGCTCAATATCTAAACAATGTTCCACAAATCTGTTTAATTCTTCTAATGTAAAACTAAAACTATTCCACAAACAACAACGCTAAACGAACTTGATCATATCCCAATTTAGGACTTGTTAATTCTACAATCGGGCGAAGTTTTAAAGAGCCATCATCATTAAAATGATTAGAATCTTTACGCTTCAATAAACGCTTATAAATTTTACGCACTTGTTCAACCACTTCTTCACCTGGGCTTGCAACAGAAATATCTAAACCCTGCTCTTTATGTAAACGCCCTAAATGGTTAATAATGGTTGCAGGCGTTAAACCACGCTCCACCGCAATATCTTGAATTTCATAACCATCTACAAATAATGCTTTCGTTTCATCCAAAGTTGCAGCAGCGTAATTCGTTTTACCGCCACTTTTGGCAATTTTCTTCTCATTACGCTCAATTTCAACTTCATTTAGCGTACCGCCACAATGACGAATAAATGCTTTGTGCTGAGGTGTTAAGTCAATTGCATCGTAATGTTTTTCAGCTTCATCAGAAAGCTCTTGAAAACGTCTGTCCGCCTTAATGGCTAAACTATCTAGCTCTAAAGCTTGCTCATTAAAACCAAGTAACCGCAAGCCATCTAAGCTTTTTAATCGAGACAGCGCAACATAACCCTGCCCATTTTCAAAAGTATGACTTAAATTAATTTCAGCCGCTTCTAAAGTCATCCCTTGAGATTTATGAATGGTAATTGCCCAAGCCAAACGCAAAGGAATTTGCGAAAAACTCGCAATGGTTTTACCTGCATCGTTATCTACAGACCATGTTTCAGGCTCAACAATTAAAGTCGTTCCATCTGTAAGTTTTACTTTCGGTAAACAACCATATTCATCATCTTCTTCAAAGCCAATCACTTCACCTAAGCTACCGTTAATGTAGCCCATATCGAAATTGTTCTTTACAAACATGACTTTGGCATTTTTCTTTAACGTTAAGTTTTCTGGCGCACGTACAGAAGACTTTAATGTTTCTATTAGCTTGTCATTACCATCACATTGCGCATCGAACTGACGACCATCATTTTCAATTTCATTCAAATGCTTAAAGTTAATGGTGTCTACGTCCATATTATGGGTATATAAACGTGTAAAGGTATCGCCAATATCTTGATTTCGTGTATTAATTAAAGCTTGTTTATGTTCTTCACTAATACTTTGGCTACGAATTGCATTTAGAATATCGTTTAAATAATCGTTTCCTTGACGATGTTGCTCAGTCAAATAACACACGCGGAATTTTGCTTCCACCCACGCTTCAGACATAAAACAAAACTTATCACGGTTACGTTCATCATTACGACCTACAGGTGGTAACTGGAAAAAATCCCCTGCAACAATCACTTGAATTCCACCAAAAGCTTCTTCACTTTCTTTGAAGAATTTTAAAACCTTATTCACTAAATTTAGTTGCTTGGCATGCAACATTGAAATTTCATCAATAATTAAAACTTGGGCATTTTCTAAATGTTCTTTTAAATATTTACGTTCTTTCATACGCTTCAGTTCATCTTCTGAAATCGCATCTTTAATACCAATACCAGCCCAAGTATGAATAGTCATGCCATTCATATGCGTTGCAGCAATGCCCGTAGATGCAGTAATAGCCACAGTCACTTTACGTGCTTTTAAATAGTTGATGTATTGATTAAGCGTATAGGTTTTACCTGCACCAGCCGACCCTGTTAAAAATACATTTTCACCGGCTTTCAATAACTTCAGTGCAGTTTCTTGTTTCATAAGACCTATAACCATAAACGAACCGCTATAGCCTACAGATTTTTGACTCAAAAGTTAAGGTTAAAAGTCAGATTAGCGACAAAGCATGTCTTTCAATTTCATTTAATTGTTTTATTTTCAGTTTAATTCATCAATAAATTGGCGATGACATGTGAAATACCACCTTTCCCTTTAATAATTTGTACTTTAGAACAAGAGGAAATAACAAACTTTATTTGACAAGCATTCACACATCTTCGATATTCAATAAATATTACTGTAATAATCAAACTTGATTAGGTTCAAACATGGAAGTTAAATTAAAAGAAATACAATATCGACAAGATGTTTTAGGTGCTGGTTATGAATGTGCTGATCTTGAGTTTCCAGCAGATTATGAAGGAAAAGTGATTGCAACTTTAATTAGAAAAAAAGCACAGAAATCCACACGGAAAGCTGTCCTATATATTCATGGATTTATCGACTATTTCTTTCAAACAGAAATGGCGGAAAAGTTTAATGAACAAGGTTTCAATTTTTATGCACTTGATTTAAGAAAATATGGTCGCTCTCACCTTGCCCATCAACAATTTTATAATGTACGTAATTTATTTGAATATGATGCAGAAATTAGCCAAGCGTTAGATATTATTGGCTTAGAAAATCATAATTCCATTTTACTTTGTGGTCATTCAACAGGTGGCTTAATCACAACGCTTTATGCAGTACATCATCCCTATCATCCTTTAATTAAAGCCTTATGGGTAAATAGCCCATTTTATGATTTTAATAAAACTGCTTTTGAACAAAAGTTTGGGATTCCGTGTATTAGCCAATTTGGAAAATATACGCCAGATTTAGAATTCCCAAGTGGCTTAAACCGTTGGTATACACCAAGTTTGCACCTGAGTATGTATGGAGAGTGGAATTTCAACTTAGAATGGAAAAAGGAAAAGTTTCCAAAAGTTCGTTTAAGTTTTATTCGTGCTATTTATGAAGCACAAAAGGAAATTCACAAAGGTGTTTACCTTAGTGTTCCAACTTTAGTCATGTATTCAAACCGCACAACAAACCCAAAACAATGGAATTCCGATGCTCAACATAGTGATATTATTTTAAACGTAAAAGACATAGAAAAATATGCACTCAAAATGTCAGGCAATATTCAATTATGTACTATTAAAAATGGAATGCACGATTTAGTACTATCCTCAGCTCCTGTTCGCGAAAAAGTATATTCCGAATTATTTCAGTGGCTAAATTTTAAAATGTCTTAAAATTTTCAAGATATAATTTTAGTTAAATACGAACTTAGATTTTCTTTTATTTTACTAACTAAATGAAAATTAAAACTGTGAATTAAATTTGAATTAATACAGTAAAAATCATTTTTAAAATATAATGAACTACTACTTTAATACATCAAAATATAGTTCTCATTTATGTCAAATTTTCCAGACACAATTTATGCAATTCAACATGTCGCATTTGAAGATTTAGGCTCTTTAGAAGATACATTTTATCAACTTGGCTTTCGTGTTCGTTACTTTGAAGCAGGTGTTGATGACTTAAGTAAAGCATATGAACATAAAGGATTGACCATTATTTTAGGTGGTCCAATTGGTGTTAATGAAACGGAAGATTACCCATTCATACAAAAAGAAATAGACTTACTAAAAGTTCGTTTGAGTAATGATTTACCGACAATTGGTATCTGCTTAGGTGCGCAGTTAATTGCAACCGCTTTAGGTGCTAAAGTTTATTCAGGTACTACAAAAGAAATTGGTTGGAGTAAATTAACCCTTACTGATCATCCTATAAATCCACTAAATACTCTGCAAAATATTGAAGTTTTACATTGGCATGGAGATACTTTCGATCTCCCTGAAAATGCTAAATTACTTGCAAGTACAGAAGCTTACCCGCATCAAGCTTTTTCAGTGAATGAGCATATTCTTGCTTTACAGTTCCATATTGAAGCTTCAGCAGATAGCATGGAAAAATGGCTGATTGGACATACCTGTGAACTCAGAAATGCTTCTATTAATATCTCAAAACTACGTGAAGATAATCAAAAATTTGCACCACAACTTGAACCTGTTGCAAGTCAAATTATCAAAAACTTTATGACATCTCTAGTAAATTAATTATTAAAAAAGAAGATCTAAGCTAAAACTTAGATCTTCTTTAAAATGTACTTTTATAAATACAAAACAATCGTTTACTAACAATAGCTTCATTTGCTTAGGCTATTTTCTTTTACAAAATGCAGAATCTGAAAATCCACCAAGTTCTAAACTTTTACTCTGCCGCTCTAAATAATAGTTCGCAGCCAGTAACATATGTGAGGCATTTTCTAATTGTTTGTTCTCTTCAGATATTTTTTTAATATCTTGGTAAGCATTAATCCGCTCACAAAATGCTTTATTTTGTTCAGCAAACGTCGAACTTGTATCTTCAGAATCTAAAACTACTTTCGTATTTTGAATAATTTGCATGTATTGATTCAATAAAGCATCATATTTTTCTTGGCTTAGTTGTTCTGCATGCACAAACGATGCAAAACAACTAATCATAATTATATGAAACTTAATATAAAGTTTCATATATATTACGCCTCATCACCTTCTTTCCATACATCTTCATAATCATCGCCATCAATCATAAAGCGAAAACCTACATCTAAAGCTAAGTATGGAAGAACATCTGGCGCAATTTCTTGTAATTCGCGAACGGTCATTGTTTCAAAGTTATCAGTGCCTTCTTCAAGCTCACCACCATAAATATACCAGCTCACATTTTCATCAGTTTCAGACTTTTTACGAATACCTACTAAAGGATCTTTATTTAAAGTTTGAAGTGCTACAGCAATGACATCATCGCCACTTACTTCAATATAAGCGGAACCAAACTCTTCACATAAAAGTTTTTGTTCTGAAATGAGTTCAGCCAATGCTGAAGCTTGTTGCGGATTTTTAGCCATATTGTCGATTTACTATTTAAAAACAATTTCACCTAGCTTAACGTAAATTGAATATTTTCCAATATCAGAGTAGGTATTTATTCAAAATAAATCCTACTCATTCAAACTTAATGAAATAAAAAAGCACCCGAAGATACTTTAAGGAACATAAATACTGGTAAATTGTTTATATATAGAAGATTCCACGCCATCTTTATATATAAATCGAGAAATTACACCTTGATCTGTATGAATATTAATTGATATCGCATTAGATTTTAAATCTGCCATTAAATTCTTAGGCACGACAATACTATTTTTAGAATGACGTAAATTAAAGATTACTTCTTGAGTTGTTTTAGCTTCAGGCACAAAACTGTAAGATTTCTTATCATTACTAAATACGACTTTTTGAATATCATAATAATGATAAAGACTGTCTAAGCTTACTTTTACATTGAAATTATCTTTTTTCTGATCATTCCAGCTTACAGTCATTAAAGGACAAAGTTCATTCGTTTGACACAAAGGTAATCCCTTAGTTCCTATATTTTCCTGTGTTAACGTTGCACAACCACTTAACAATACAAACCCAAGCATAAAAAATACATTTTTATTCAATGTTCCACCCTCTATTTAGCTAATACCTAAAAATTTAAATGCAGTTGTCGCTTTTAAATAACCATTCGCTTTCCCAGCATAAATATTAGACTGATCTTTTCCTAAATCCAACTTTAATGTTTGAGTTCCGCTAAAATTAATATCTTTTAAATCAATCCAAAATGTATTTGGTGATACAGCAGATTCAAAAAAATAAAGTTTCCGTTTATGATCTACAACTGTTCGCCATCTTGTTGATGAGATATTTGGCTCTTCTTCTGTATTTAAACCAAATGGAACTGAAACATTTCTAATTACACTAAAAACACTTGCTAAAGAATGTTCTGATGTTGCTTTTTTAGGAATGGCATTAATATAAAATGAAGCACGCGCAAATCGATCAGCTGCTCTATTTGTACCAGGTAGCATCGTAGTTCCACCAATTTGTTTCCAATATTCATCTAATGCGAGTTGTTTTTCAAACAATGGTGAATTCGTCATTACTTGATGCTTTCGACTATGATGTATAACTTGCTTACCTTTGACATACTCAATAATTGCACTATCTCCAGATGCATCAGAAATAGATAAATGTAGTGTTGTTAACCTTGATTCACCTGGAACTGCATCAGAAACTACAATAAATGGTTCTTTTTCCAAAGCTTTTACTGCTTCAGCAACCGTTGAATAATTATCTAAAATATATTGAGCCCATAATGAAATACTTAAAGTTGGTTTTTTATTCTTTTCTATATTCGGATATTCAGATTCTACCAACCATAATAAATTTGCAGCAAGCCCCTTTTCATTCATACCATCTGTTGTTGAAATATCATAACCTGTTGTTACAACACTTCCGTATTTAGATGTCCATTTAATTGAATTTTTTCCAGCTAAACCACCTCTACTTACATTATTTGGTAAAACCCATATATTAGAACCAACATCTAACTTCCAGTCCATTGATCGCGCAGTCATTACATTCTGTTCGTCACCTAAATAAACAACACGTGTACATGCCATAGATAATTCTCCTATGAAAAACAACCCAACAGCTAATAGCAATTTCTTTTTCATAATCAACAGCCCCTCAACTTTTCAATTTTTATTAAATATTATATATATCAATATTCTAGTTCTTGTGTAAAAGCTAGTATTTGTTTTATTTTCAAACAAAAAAACCATTTCACTCAATTTCATTTTAATTTTCTTATATTTTTCATTTATTTTTATGCATGC